>JACQTN010000009.1 GCA_016210785.1 Armatimonadota bacterium | reverse complement strand
TGGTGAAGGATGGAATGGCGCAAAACCCATTCCATCCAACCTTCCAGGTTCGAGGACGGCCACGGACATCCTGCCTGGTGGCTGGAGAAGAGGAAGGGGCAAGGGACGCCGCGAATACCCTGAGCAATTTCCCGCGCAGGGTGCGCGAGGTATCGCACCGGTCGGGAGGCGATGTCTTCATGCAGCAGGGACTGTTCCGCCCCGCAGCCCTTGAGCGACTCTCCTCACCGGATCAACTCGACCAGTTGCTGCAGGTCACCAGCCCCAAGGGCTGGCTGGCCCTGGCGTCCCTGACGGTGCTCATCGTGGGCGCCGTGGTGTGGAGCATCGTGGGCAGCCTGGCCACCACCGTGCGCGCGCAGGGGGTGCTGATCAAGAAGGGCGGGGCCCACGTGATCGCATCTCACGCCGCCGGCGAGATCACCGAGGTCAAGGTGGAGCGAGGCGACGTGATCGCCAGGGGGCAGGTGGTCGCCACCGTCGAGCCGTACGCCACGAACGTCTCCCGTGACGTCATCAACCCGTTCCCCGAGCCCATGCGCGTGCTGGAAATCCGCGAGGACGAGGGGAACCCGGTGAGCACGGGCACGGCGGTCATCAACGTGGAACCGATCAACCGGCCCACGCTCGCCCTGATCTATCTTCCCGCCACGTCTGCGGAGCAAGTGCATCAGGGGATGCCCGTCCAGATCTCGCCCGTCTCCGTGAAGCGGGAAAAGTACGGGTTCATCCGGGGAAAGGTGAGATCTGTGGCCCAGTTTCCCTCCACCCGCCAGGGCATGCAGGCGCTGCTGGCTAACGAGTCGCTGGTGCAGCACCTGCTCGCGGCCAGCGGAGGGACGCCCGTGGAGGTCGAAGCCGAGCTGTTCACCGCCAATACCCCTAGCGGGGTGCAGTGGTCCTCCTCCGCCGGTCCCCCCCAGGTGGTCTCCAGCGGGACGCTCCTCCAGGCCGAGATCACGGTGGGCGAGGAGCGCCCCATCAATCTCGTCCTGCCCTACATCCGGCGCGCGCTGTTCGTGTCTCGATGAGCGACACCAGGGTGGTGGGGCGCCGTGAGTGCGGCGAGCGCGGTAGAACGCGGCACTCTGCGCAGGCGTGGAACGTGACGGGTGGTGGACGCACGCGGGGTCCCCGAAAAACGCTACGCGTTTTTCGGGGTGCGCAGGGGCTGAACGGCGCATGATGAGGCTGGCGTTCTGGCGGGCGTGGGGCAGGCGTGTCCGCACCCCCACCGTCATCCAGATGGAGGCGGTGGAATGCGGGGCTGCCTCCCTGGCCATCGTGCTGGGGTATTACGGGCGCATCGTCCCCCTGGAGGAGCTCCGGCTGGCGTGTGGCGTCTCCCGCGACGGGAGCAAGGCGCTGAATGTCGTCAAGGCGGCCCGCGACTACGGGCTGGTCGCCAGAGCCTTCCGGAAGGAACCCGCCGACCTGAAGGACCTCCCCCTGCCGATGATCGTCTTCTGGGCCTTCAACCACTTCCTGGTGGTGGAAGGCTTCGAGAATGGCAAGGTCTACCTGAACGATCCTGGCTCCGGCCCGCGGACGGTGACCGAGGAGGAGTTCGATCGCAACTTCACCGGCATCGTACTGACCTTCGAAGTGGGCCCGGAGTTCAAGAAGGGCGGAGAGCGCCCCAGCCTGGCCGGGATGCTGCGGGCTCGCCTCACCGGTGCGGAGGCGGTGGTCGTCTACGTCATCATCGCAGGCCTGCTGCTGGTCGTCCCCGGCCTGGTCACGCCCGTCTTCTCCACGGTCTTCATTGACCGCGTCCTGATCGGCGGCCTGGGGAACTGGGCGGAGCCCCTGCTGAGGGTGATGGGGATCACGCTCGCCATCATCGTGGCCCTCCAGGCGCTCGAGCGCTACCACATCATGCGGCTGGGGCAGAAGCTCACCATCGCCTCCGCGGGCCAGTTCATGTGGCACGCCCTGCGACTGCCCGCGGAGTTCTTTTCCCTCCGCTACGCCGGAGACGTCGTCTCGCGGATGCAGGCCAACGAGGAACTGGCACAGTTCCTGTCCGGCCAGTTGCCCGCCCAGCTCCTCAGCCTGATCACGGTCGTGTTCTACGCCTTCGTCATGCTGCAGTACAACGTCCCGCTGACGCTGATCGTCATCGCCAGCGCCCTGCTCAACGTCGTGGCCCTGAAGTACGTGTCGCGCAAGCGGGTGGACATCAACCTCCGCCTCCAGCAGGACTGGGGCAAGCTGATGTCCACCGCCTTCGGCGGCCTGCAGATGATCGAGACGCTGAAGGCCACCAGCACCGAGGACGACTTCTTCGCCCGCTGGGCGGGATTCCAGGCGAAGGTGCTCACGGCCAGGCAGGAACTGGGCGCCTACACGCAATACCTGGCCGCCGTTCCCGCGCTGCTGACCTCCCTCACCACCGTGGCCGTGCTGGCCATCGGGGGGGAGATCGTGATCGCGGGCGGCCTCACGCTCGGTCTGCTCATCGCCTTCCAGTCCCTGATGGGGAGCTTCAGCGCACCCATCGACAACGTGGTCACCCTGGGGAGCCGGCTCCAGGAGTTGGAGGCCAGCATGAACCGGCTGAACGATGTTCTGCGGTACCGTGCCGATCCGCTGGCCACTCCGCCGTCCCCGGACGGGGAGCAGGCCACGGACGCCACGGTCAAGCTCTCCGGCCACCTGGATCTGCGCAACGTCGCCTTCGGCTACAGCCGCCTGGCCCCGCCGCTCATCGAGAACCTGAACCTGACCCTGGCCCCGGGGGCCCGTGTCGCCCTGGTCGGCACCTCCGGCAGCGGCAAGTCCACGGTGGCGAAACTCGTGTCGGGGCTGTACGAACCGTGGGGCGGCGAGATCCTGTTCGACGGCCGGGCGCGCCAGGCGTACGCGCGCGCGGTCACGGCCAATTCGCTGGCCATGGTGGACCAGGACATCTTCCTGTTCGAGGGCACGGTGCAGGACAACCTGACGCTGTGGGACCCCACCATCCCCGATGCGCAGATGGTGCAGGCGGCCCGCGACGCGGGCATCCATGACGACATTGCCGCCCGGCCCGGAGGGTACGACAGCCGGGTGGAGGAGGGCGGCGCCAACTTCAGCGGCGGCCAGCGACAGCGGCTGGAGATCGCGCGCGCCCTCATGGGGACCCCCTCGCTCCTCATCCTGGACGAGGCCACCAGCGCGCTCGATCCCGTCACGGAGAAACTGATTGACGACAACTTGCGCCGGCGGGGGTGCGCCTGCCTGATCGTCGCCCACCGGCTGAGCACCATCCGGGACTGCGACGAGATCATCGTCCTGGACCAGGGCAAGGTGGTGCAGCGGGGCACCCACGACCAGTTGCGGGCAGCCGAGGGTGCGTACGCCAGGCTGATCGCGGTGGAGTAGGATGCACGCACGGGAGCCCGCGGGCCAGCCGGTGGAGATCGCGGGGAACCAGCCCCTCCTCCTCCACGACGGGGACGCGGCCTGGCTCGTGGAAACCGGGCGCGTCCACGTCTTCGCCGTGCGCATGGCCGGCGGTCAGCCCGCGGGCACGCGGCATCACCTGTGCAGCGCGGAACCCGGTGATGCTCTCCTGGGCATCTCCCCTCCGGCGGATGGATCGCTGGGCCTGCTCGCCACGGGCGTTCCCGGCACCCGCCTGGTGCGCCTCGACCTAAAGCGCTTCCTCGACGCCTCGCAGGTTGATTCCACGCCCCTGATTGAACGATGGGTCCACCGCCTGTCCGCGGTGGTGCCCGACCGGCTCCCGCCCCGGCACTTCGAGCCGCTGCCGCGCGTCGGACAGGTCACGCTCGCGGACGCCGGGGACGCCAGACCCGAGCAGGGCGTGGCGTGGGTGCGGGTCGTGGATGGACACGTGCTCTTCGCCGGCATCGAGGGGCTGGGGTGCGACCACGATGACGGCACTCTCCCGCTCTCTTCTCAGGCATGGCTGCGTGCGATGGGGCCCGCCACCCTGCAGGTCCAGGACGCGGAGGGTGTGCGCCGCGCGGACGGAATGGGCGCAGGATTGCAGCGGTTTCACCGTCTGGTGATGGCCGGGATGGCCCTCCGTCTGGAGGCCGCCGCGCGCGACGAGGCCGAGCGCCTGGCGCGCAAGGCCGGCGTGGACCGGGCGGCACTGCGCGACGGGATGGCCCGGCTGGCCGCCGCCTATGATCGCCGCGAGGCCGCGGCCGCGCTGCTCGTCGAAGAGCAGGAGGACCTGCTGCTGGCGGCCGCCCGGCTGGTAGGCGATGCCATGGGGATCGCAATCCAGGCGCCGCCGCGCTCCGAAGCGCGCCGGCAGCAGGTGGACCCGCTGGGCAGCATCGCCCGCGCGTCGCGCGTGCGCTTCCGCCCGGTCACGCTGAGCGGCGAGTGGTGGCGGCGCGACAACGGCCCGCTGCTCGCCTCCTGGAAGGACGCCGGCCGGCCGGTGGCCGTGGTGCCCACTTCAGCCACCGCGTACGACGTCGTGGAACCGGCCGACGGGGCACGGCGCCCGGTCACGCCGGCCGTCGCGGCCCTGCTGTCACCCGACGCACACGTCTTCTACCGGCCGTTCACCGCCGGGCGCCTGGGCCTCCGCGAGCTGGCGCGCCTCGGGCTTCGTGGGGCAGGGCGCGATCTGTTGACCATGGGCGGCGTGGGCATCCTGGGAGGCCTGCTGGGGATGGCCACCCCGCTGGCCACGGGGTACATCGTCGACAAGGCCATTCCCAGCGCGGACCATGGCCGGCTGCTCGTGATCGCCATGGGGCTCGTGGCCAGCGCCCTGGGCGCCGCGGCGTTCCAGCTCACGCGGAGCATTGCCATGATGCGGGTCCAGGGAAAGATGGAGGCGAGCATCGAGGCGGCGGTGTGGGACCGCCTGCTCAACCTGCCCGCCCCCTTCTTCCGGACGTACTCCTCGGGTGACCTGGCCATGCGGGCCATGGGCATCGGCATGTTGCTGCAGACCCTCAAGGAGGCGGTCCTCAACTCGGTCCTCACGTCCATGTTCTCCGTGTTCAGCTTTGGTCTGCTCTTCGTGTACGATGTCAGGCTGGGCCTGCTGGCCACCCTGGCGCTGATCGCGATCTTCGGCCTGACCGCGGCGGGGAACTACATCCAGTTCCGCTATTTGGAGAAGATCTCCGACCTGGGGGGCCGGCTCTCCAGCATGGAACTGGAGTTCATCACGGGCATCACCAAGCTGCGCGTGGCCGCGGCCGAGGCCCGGGGATTCGCGGTGTGGGCGCGAACATTTGCCGATCGGGTCGCCCTCGACCGGAAGGTCCAGGCGCTCTCGGTCACCGTCAGCGTCTTCAACACCGCGCTCCCCCTCCTCACCACCATGGGCCTGTTCGCCTGGATCGCCTTCCGCAGCGGTGGGAGCCTGTCCACGGGGGCGTTCCTGGCGTTCAACGCGGCCTTTGGACAGGTCCTCGCGGCGGCCCTGTCGTTCAGCTCCGCCCTGCTCTCCTCGCTGCAGGTCCTGCCCCTGCTGAAGCGGGCCCGGCCGATCCTGGACGCCAGCCCGGAGGTGGACGTGCTCCGTCCGGACCCCGGGGAGTTCAGCGGCGAGATCGAAGTCAACCACGTCTCCTTCCGCTACCAGCCCGACGGCCCGCTGATCCTGGACGACGTGTCCCTGCACGCGAGGCCGGGTCAGTTCGTCGCCATCGTGGGGCCTTCGGGATCCGGGAAGTCCACGCTGCTGCGGCTGCTGCTGGGCTTCGAGAGCCCGGAGAGCGGCTCCATCCTGTACGACGGCAAGGACCTGGCCGGGGTGGACGTGCGGGCGGCGCGGCGGCAGATCGGCGTCGTGCTGCAGGGTGGGAAGCTCATGCCCGGCGACATTCACACCAACATCGTAGGGTCGTCGCGGCTCAGCGTGGATGATGCCTGGGAGGCCGCCCGCATGGCCGGGCTGGACCGCGACATCGAGGGGATGCCCATGGGCATGTTCACGATCGTCATGGAGGGCGGGACCACGCTGTCCGGCGGCCAGCGGCAGCGCCTCATGATCGCCCGCGCCCTGGTGACGCGGCCTCGCATCATCTTCTTCGACGAGGCCACCAGCGCCCTGGACAACCAGACCCAGGCGGTCGTCAGCCGGAGTTTGGAGAGCCTGCAGGCCACCCGCATGGTGATCGCCCACCGGCTCAGCACGATCATGAAGGCCGACCGCATTTACGTGATGGAGAAGGGACGGGTGGTCCAGCATGGGACATACGAGGAGCTGATCCAGCAGCCCGGCCTCTTCGCCGAGCTGGCAAAGCGCCAGCTCGCGTAGCAGGTCACCACCCTGCTTACCGCTGCGGGTCGATCAACCGGGCGGCGGTTCCTGAAACCGATCGGGGGAGAGGGAGGAACTGGAATGAGGGCCGATACGCGTCTGAAGCTGGGGCTTGGCCTGTTGCTCCTCGGGCTGGTGATGCCAGCCGGCGCGTTGTTCGTGGCTCAGACGGACTGGCCTGGCGCGGTGAAGACACTCGTGAGTGGCATTCTCCTGTTTGGGTTCGAGATTATGGCGGTTCCGGCCGTGGCCCTGATGGGCAAAGAGAACTTCGACCGCATTGTCAACACGGTGAAAGGCGCCCTGAAGAGGTTGAAACCATCCGGCAAGGTGGGCCGCACGCGCTACACGATCGGCCTCGTGTTGTTCCTGGGCCCCGTGCTCTTCGCCTGGATCACCAGTTACGTTCCCTCCTGGCTGCCGGAGGACTACGCTGCCCGCGTGTGGGTCAGCCTGGGGTTGGACCTGATCACGGTGGCCAGCCTGTTTGTGCTGGGCGGAGACTTCTGGGACAAGCTGCGGGCGCTATTCCTGTACGAAGCCCGCGCCGAATTCCCGCCCCCGGCGAATACATGAGACGGTACATGAAAAGAGGCGTTCAAGATTTCCGGGTCGTATCACCGGTTCTTCGTGTCGGGGAGGAGACCCGGCTCGGCCAGCCGCACCATCAGCGCCTCGGGGGACGTGCCCCCGACGACGTGCTCCAGAAGGTGCTCGGGCAGTTCCCCCGTGGGTTCTCGGCGGGCGAGGGTTGCTGTGCCCGGCCGCACCTGCCCGCCTGGTCCGCACGGGGGGTCAAGCCCGCACGCGCACCGTCGCCGTCACCGCGGAGATCCCGATCGACCCCACGCCCACCTTCACGTGGCCGCCGCGGATCAGCCCGCCCGCCGCGAGGCCCACCGGCCCGAGCAGGATCAACCCAACCGCCGACGTCCCCACGGCCCCGCCGGTGTCCTTGACTTGCCGCACGCTGTTCGGAGTAATGTCCATGGGGGTGAGCCGGATCGGGCGCCGGTCCACCGCGGTTACTTCCAGGAAGGACATGTGTACCTGCGCATTCCTCCCGAAGATCCCGGGCTGCACCACGTCGGTCACGGTCCCCCTGGCCGGCGCCCCTGCCCTGATCACCACCGCCCGCCCGACGATCACGTCGGCGACCACCGAAAAGCGCACGGTCGCTCCAGCCTTGATCTTGGAGGAGTCCACTTCCCGGAGGAACTTCAACGCCACCTTGGTGCCCGCCGGCACCGTGACCGCGGGTGCGGCGGAAGCGTGTGGCGCCAGTCCGGCCGTGAGCATCAGGCACAGCACCAACCCGCTGACCCGTCCAACCGACATGACCGTCCCCCCTCTCGATTCCCTCACCACATCTCGGTGCACTGCTCTCTCTCCCACTGATCCTGATTAGCGACCGGCGGTCTGCTGCTGGACCGTGCGGCTCGCCTCCGCGTAGGTCATCCACTGCCCGGTCTGTTGGTGCACCAGGTACCGCAGGTACCCGGGCAGGGACATGAATTTGGCCTCAGGGCTGAACGCTTTCAGGTTGGCGACGTTCGGGTACTGCTGCGCGAACGCCACCCCCGAGAAGACCACCGAGGACAGGCCGAGCGCCAACACGAGGACTGTCATCTTCCGCATGACAATCTACCTCCTCTTGCTTTCGTATGTTGCGAAAACGCCTGTAGCGTTTGGACTGAGACTTTGCATCGTTCTGCGCATCAGTATACGGCTGTGGCGCGGCGAGACAATGGGGAAAACCCCATGAATGGCACTGGAAAGCGAATAAAAGCACCGCTGCATCACGGCACTCATCGTCCTCCAGGACCAGTACGTGGAACGGCGTTCTAAGGACGGGGCAAGAAATCCAAAAGAATGTCGCGAGGTCCGAAAAACTCGATGTGGTAATTAGAAGTTTTTTCGAACGCGGGTGGTGTGATTCCTCCAACCACCCGCCCGCCTTCACAAACAGGCGGGCAACCGGCCCGGCGGTGCCCCTCGCGGGGGGACCCTGCAGGTTCATGCCTGGCTCACTGCGCCGTCGGGGAGCCCTCCCACAACAGGACGGCCGGCAGTCGCTCCGGAAAGGCCTGACGCAGCATCGTGTAACCGATCCCCGCGGTCCCCTGGAACAACCCCGGGATATGGATGCCGGGCGGGAGGTGCGCCATCAGCCGAACGTCACCGCGGTCCACGCGGGCGGCTACCTCCGAGATGAGCCGCCGGGCAGCGTCCACCAGGTCCGGTCTGCCCAGCCGCTGTCCGGCGGTAAGCAGGAACTCCGCCCGACCCGCGAGCCCGCAGCACAACTGGTCGACGGTGTGCTCGGCCGCCAGGGTCGTGCGGATGGCCACGTCCAGGTCGCGGCGCAGATCCGGAGCATCCACCACGGCGAACACCCCCAGCCGGGCGAACCCCACGCCGGTCGCGCCATGACACCACGCCGTCCTCCATCGCGAAGCCGTCTCGTCGCGGGCGTCCAGATCGGGCCAGTTGCTCGCCTCGGGGGAGAAGATGGCCGCCTCATAGGCCAGCCCCTCCAGGGCCGCCTCCCGAAAGCGCGCCTCGCCGGTCCGGTGGTAGAGCCTGAGCAAGGCGTAGGCGATCCCAGAGGCTCCGTGGGAGAATCCGGCCAGGGCGACCCCCTGGACGTCGTGCCAGGCACGCGGCCCCTGGGACGTGGGCGACCGGTGCTCCACGAGATGGTGGCCGCATGCCACGGCGCGATCCAGGAGGTCATCGTCGCCGACTTCTTCGATCAGTGCGAGCAAAGTCAGGAGGGTCCCGGCGCACCCCAGCACGACGTCGAGATGGCGGTCCGCGGCGACCAGTTCGGGCGTGATCTGCCTGGCCGCGGTCCTGGCCAGGGCAATCAGCGCCTCGTCCTGCAGCAGTTGGCCCGTGATGAGCAGGCCGTACGCTACGGAGTCGATGCCGTCGGCCCCGCCCAGCCCCAGGCCGGCGGCCAGACGCTGCGGCCACTCCAGCAGCGCGTGACGAACCGGCCGCAGCGCATCCACCGCCAGATCCCCGTAGCGGTGTTCCCCCGTGATGGCGTGGAGGGCGGCGAAGAAGATCGCCACCCCTGCAACCCCGTTGTACAAACCAAACCCGATCGGCTCCAGCGACAGCCGCCCGCTCTCCGGCAGATAGCCCATCCCGATCCAGGCGACGCTGCCGTCGCGGCCGCGGATGGCCTGGTGCGCCAGATCAACGGCGATCCGCTGCGCGGTGGCCACCAGTTCCTGCGGCGAGAGCACGCTGACAGACGACGCCGCCGCGGGCGCGGCGTCCCACGCCTCCCCGGCGGGCCGGCCGAACCTCGCAGTCATGGCCGCCCGCGTAAACGCGATCTGGCGGTGCTCGTCGGCCTCGCCCAGTGCGGCCAGGCGCGCCCTCAATGTGTCCCAAGGCGCCCCGGCCAGGCAGCCCGCGACCGCCGTCCCGTCGGGCAGTACGAGGTCGTCCCGATCACTCCGCACGGTGAAGAAGGGCACATCCTCCTGCGCCATGGCCCGGCGCTCCCACCGGAACACCGGCCACAGATGGTGGGGTGTGGGCTGGTCGAGCAGGGGCCGCGCCAGCACATCCAGCTCGATGCTGTGGTCCACTCCGTGGCGCAGGGACTCCGGCTCCCGGGCACGGGCCATGCAGCGGGCGTAGATGCTCGTGGAGCGGACGATAAACCGCACTGGCCGGTCGCGGAGTGCCTCCAGCGGACCGCCCGGTGCGAGCAGGGCTTCGCGCTCGCGCAGCAAAAGGGCATGCATCTCCTCCAGCCCCGCGACCAGGTCCTCGACGTGATCCCAGGGCGACTGCACCACGCCACCGATCCGCACGACGTTCTTGTTGAGTTCCAGCAAAACGCGCTCGTGGACGACGGCCATGAGGTCCGTGTTCACGTGATCGCACTGCGGCACGGGATCGAGGCTCCACTGCGGCTCGATGGCCCCCAGGGCGCTGATATCTATGCTGCGCTCGTCTCTGGTCATCCACGCCGGCAGGAGGCCGACGGCGAGCACCGACCGCAGCATGAGAGCCTCTGCGAGCGTGGCTGCCCCGAACCCCTCCCCGCGCGGCTCGAGCGGCACCGCCTCCGGGCGCAGCAGCGTCTCCCCATCAATCAGGACCGGCTGGTCCCCGCACGCGATGAGGTTCTCTTCGTGGCAGTCGTTCTCGCCCAGCACGTAGAGCAGGCCGAGCAGGATGCCGGCGCGCCGGTAGTAGCGCGTGACGGCCGCCGCGTCTTCGCACGGGAGGTGCTCGACGAACTCCACCCAGCCGTAGGGGCCGCGGGGTAGCACGCGCACCACCCGGAGCGGCAGCGAGAGGCCGCGGCAGTTCACCCAGTCCACCACCCGGAAGAAGGCCTCTTCCAGCCCCAGGTCCTTCGGCTTGTACACCAGCCTCAGCCCGGAGGTGAAGGTGACGGCGATGACAGACCGGCCTCCCTGGTGGGCATCGGAAAACTCTCCACCGATGTGGTCCACCTGGCCGGGATCGCCCGGCAGCCCGAAGGCGCCGCGGATCGCCTCGCGGTCTCCCTCCAGGCGCTCCAGGAACTCGCCCGTTGCCTCGACCCACTGGTCGGTCACGGTGGCGGCGAGCCGGGCCAGCACCGGGTATTCCAAGAAGAGGGGTGCGAGGCGACCAGTCAGCATCTCCACCACAAAGTCCCCGTATATCTTCGTGGGCGGCTCGGGCCGGAGGCGCAGGAGCCACATGTCGAGAGAGGAGGACTGGCGGCGGCGCCGGATGTCAAACGCCAGGTAGAGCGCCGGCATGGCGATCGTCGCCAGGCGGACGACGAGGCGGCGAGCCAGCGCGTCGTGCGCCCGGGGGCTCAGCAGGCTGAGCCGCTGGCCGTGGCGTTCCGCCAGCCGTGTCTGCGCCACCCGCACGAAGGGCAGGAAGATCTCCTGGAAGGGGATGGGATCGTCCGCCAGCAGGCAACCGTGCTCGCCGGCCAGCAGGTCGGGTGAGGCAACCTCCAGCACAGCCTGCAGCGTGTCCGTCCAGCGCGGAAGGGGTGCGCCCGGCTTCAGCCGCACCCCGGAGAGCACGCCACGGACCTGCTCCAGTTCCAGACCATCCCACGCCACGCGACGGGCGAAGAGCGCCACGTCACCGCGTGCGGCCAGACGGCGCCAGCGCGTCAGCCGTTCTTCCGCGCGCGCGCCGTCGCCCGCCTGCGCGGGCTCAAACGCCCCGTCCAGGCAGTCCTCCAGCGACGCGGCGCGCTCGACCAGGTCAACCAGAGCGGCACGGCTGAGCGGTTGCCCCATCTCCAAGCGACCGTCCTTTCGTTCCCAGTTCCCTGGCTGCCAGAAGCCCGTCCCGGAAAACGCCCCCGTGCCCGTGCTCCCCCTTAACCTGCGGGGCACATTCCACATCTCCCGCAGAGTGCCGCGGCCTACCGCGCGGCACGTTCAACGCCTGTGCAAGTTACACCACTCTACCGCGTTGGCCCACACACGACGCATCGCACGACGCACCGCCTCCGCGGCAGCGCTTGCGACGTTTACGCGACGCGCTTCGCTCTACCTCGCTCACCGAACTCGCGGCGCGGCTCCTTTCGCGTGGGTAATATGGGGCACCGGTGTACTGCGCTCGCCCACGCACGACGCTCCAGGCGGGGAAGGGCTGAGAGGGTATCCTGGCAGACGCGGGCTGATCCGCCAGCCCAGCCAGCCCGCGCCGGCGGCGTTCTGAATCTGCTGCCCTCCCGTGGACGGCCTCACCGCAGTTCAACCGGCGACGTGGCAGTGGCACCTCGTGGCTAGCCAGCAAGTTGGGCGGGGGCCATAGCTCCTGGTCATCACTGGCCCGCCTCCAGCGACTCCGGCCAACTCCGCTTCTGACAGTTCGCCCGGCCCCTCGCTGGCAGGTGGCAGCACCAGGTACACCGTGTTGGCATCCTCCTCGACCACCCGCACGTTCAGTTCCGCCGGCAGCTCTTCGCCCAGCAGCCGCTGCAGCGCCGCTTTGGGATCGGCCAGCAGTTCCTTGCGAAACGCCGGGTCCTTCATGGCCCGCTCCCGGGCGTACTCATCGATGCCCAGTTCTTCCACTTTCTTCCTCTCTTCCATGGTCTTCACCCCTCGCCCTTGGATGTGTTGACAGCACGTCCGCCTGCGTGTACCACTCCGGATCGCCCCGATGTCCTCTAGAAACCTGAGGACCGGTCAGGTGATCATCTCCGGGCTACCCCTGGCACCGTTCGCCCCGTTCCAGCCGCCAGCATACGTCCGGAAGACTGGCCGGACAATGGGGAAAACCCCATCGATGTGGCCGGGACGGAACCAGGCCGAAGCCCGAGGACGCCCGCTGCCGACCGGATAGACATGGCTGTCCAGGGCGCCACGAAACGCAACCTCGTCAAGCAAAAAGGGACACGGGAATGGGGCGCCTTCCCCTCGATACCGCCGGTGCCAGGGCTGCTGGGCCGTGGCTCCGGTCTCACGGAGGTAGATCAGCGTGGCGGTCACGCGAGGATTCACCGCGGGGTCGTGTAGCTCGATGCCCCGTTCCTCGTAGAGTACGGTGATGTAGTTTTCGACGGATTTGAGCGCCAGGCGTGACGTACGACCGATGGCAGAATTCGTGTACTCGCGGGCAAGCCGCCACAGGATCTCCGTCTGGCACGCGCCGAGGTAGCTCCACGGTGAGGGGCCGGTCATGGAGGTAACCCCAGATCATCGCCGACACGTGATATCTCCGATACCCACATTACGCCGCGGAAAGCGGCCGCACCTTCCTGTCTGCTCCCGACCGCTCAGGAGGAATTCACCGACTGCCGACTCCACGTGGTACGGGATGCCGAGCGCCCACGCCAGCAGGTCCGCACTCCCCCCACCCAGCGCGCACATCAGCTTCCACCGTTCTTCCAAGATGCCCGATTGCACAGGTTTGTTACATTTGTTACAATTGATGTGTCATGAGATCACAAGAATACTCAGCACTGCACCTCCGGGGATTGCCGGCCGATCTGGTGCGACGCCTGAAGGCCAGCGCTGCCGCCCAGGGTCTCACGCTCACAGACTACGCCATGCACCTGCTGGAGCGGGGGGTTGCGGGCGGGGATGCCGAGGGCGGTTCGCCCGCCGGCGAGTTTCACCAGGCCGTCCGTTACTACCGCCGGCACCGGGCCACCCTTGCCAGAAAGTATGGTGGACAGTATGTCGCCATCGTCGGCAACCGGGTGGTGGACGCCGATCCGAGCCTCGAGGCCCTGTCCGTGCGCGTGTTCCGCACTCTCGGCAACCGCGACGTCTACATGCCGAAGGTGGGCGAGGAACCCCGTACGGTCTGGATGCGCTCGCCCCGGGTCATCAGACGGTGAGCCGTTATGCCTACGACCGTAGCTTCGACCCCCCGGCCCCCCTGGTCCCCTGCCAGGTCCTGCCACCCGCACTCCCTGCCCGGCGCGCCGGACGTCCAGGCGCTGCCGGCGCCGCGCAGGTCCGCGGGATGGTGGATACGGGCGCAGATGTCACGGCCCTTCCCCATGAGCTTCCGCGTGTCCTCGGTCTTCCCAGGGTGGGGATAGTGAGGGTTGCGGGGGTCCTGGACCGGCCGCTGGAATCCCCGCTGTACGCGGCGAGGATTCGACTGCCGCAGGCCCCTTCTATCGTTGTCCATGCCACCATCTGGCCGGG
Source organism: Armatimonadota bacterium (assembly GCA_016210785.1). GTDB lineage: Bacteria > Sysuimicrobiota > Sysuimicrobiia > Sysuimicrobiales > JACQTN01 > JACQTN01. Next base: position 462 of record JACQTN010000009.1, on the reverse strand, counting down.
TGACTACGTGCTGATCGGGCGCGATCTCGTCAACCGGTGGAGGCTCCTTCTGGACGGCCCGGCCGAAATGCTGAGGGTGGATGTACGCCCATGAGGCCTGGCCGCACCCTTGCCGGTCAGCTCTCCGGCGCCGGGAAGACCAATGTGCCGCTTGGGAGCCGCCAGGGCGAGGTCGTAAGCGGGCACCACCATGAGGCACAGGGCAAGAGCGCCAGCACCCACCAGTTTCGAGCCAGCACCTCCGTCGTGGGTCACCTCCTGGAGCACGATGGCATCATCACAGACGGCGGCTGCCCAGGAGGAACTCACCGACTGCCGACTCCACGTGGTACGGGATGCCGATGGCTCGCGTCAGCAGGTCCGCGTCGCCTCCGCCCAGCGCACACGGCGACAGCCCCATCGCCGCCGCCACCAGGTACATCGTCTGGTACAGCACGCCCACGTCCTTGAGGATCAGCGCGT
>JACQTN010000172.1 GCA_016210785.1 Armatimonadota bacterium | reverse complement strand
GCACCGCACCATGAGACCGGGGCTGACGATCCCGGGTGCATACCATGGCATTATCGGCGGGGACCGGCCAAACTTAAACGTGAAGGCGACCGGCATTGGTTGAACCAGGACCCCGGGCCGTGCTACGATGGTGATGGGAGCAGGCCGGGCGGCGGCGGGCACCGCCGCTGTGCTGGTTTGCAGCGGCAAAGGCCCGAGGAAAGTCCGGGCTCCGCAGGGCAGGGTGCTGGGTAATTCCCAGCGGGGGCAACCCCAGGGATAGGGCCACAGAAAGATACCGCCCCGGCGCGCGCCGCCGGGGTAAGGGTGCAACGGTGGCGGCAAGAGCCCACCAGGCGCGGGGCGACTCGCGTGCTAGGTAACCCCCACCCGGAGCAAGGCCACGTAGGGGGAGATGAGGCGGCCCGCCGATCCCCGGGTAGGCTGCTGGAGGCCCCAGGCAACTGAGGCCCGAGAGAGATGGCTGCCGCCCCGCCGCAGGGTGGGGTACAGAACCCGGCTTACAGGCCTGCTCCCGTTCGCGTCTTCTCCCCATTGTTGTCTGATGCTCGCCTCAGCGCGCCTAGCTTGACGTGATCCTCTTAAGCAGTACTCGTGGACTCAGGATCGGTATGTCGCCAAACGTATTCACATCCAGCAGATGGCGGTCGCCTGACACGACAACATCAGCGTCGCCGGCGAGCGCCGCCTCCAGCACGCGGTTATCTTCCGGGTCTTCGCTGATGACCGCGACTTCCTGTTGCGGTTCTACTACTGTGCTGATCCTGCGAAGGAGTGTCTCTGCCTGGTGAGCCGCAGCGTCGGAGAACCCGAACTTGCGGCGCAGGACCTCCCGTAGCTCGTCGATCAGCGGCGGTGACAGCACAAGCTGGATGTGTCCTTCTGCAGCGAGTTCGATCAGCCGGCCTGGCGGACCGCCGAACACGATCGCGGACACCAGGACGTTCGTGTCCGGCACCACGCGCATCAGCGGCGGACAGGCCGTTCGGTGCGAGCCTGCGCGATCAGACGCTCAAGGCCCCGCGGCCGGACTCCCAACCGCCTGCCTCGCCTGCGGCCGTAGGCCTGCAGTGTACGCCACTCGTCCCACCACTGGAGGTAGGACAACGCGGCGGCGCGGATCACCTCGCTGCGTGAGCGAGCTTCCGCCTGCGCGCGGCGGTCGAGCGCCTCCACGAGCCGTTCGGGGAGTGAGATGTTCAGAGTGCGCGTTCTCATCTCAGGCGGTATCATACAAGCCTTGTATGGCAAAGTCAACGGGGGGGACAGCCCGAAACAGCCTGCGCAGATTCCCGAGCGTGACCGCGTCTCCGGGAAGGAGTCCTCGGTTATCCCGCCGTAATAACCGTCAAGGACCATTCAACACCTGTGCCCGGTACATCGAGCGTGGGAGCAGGCATGGAAGCCGCGGTCACCTTGACACGCTACCGCGTGGCGCTGGAGGCGCTGGAGACGCTGGACCTCCCGGTCTACCTGGGATCCACGCTGCGCGGGGCCTTCGGCCAGGCCTTCCGGCGCCTGGCCTGCCCGGCCAGAGACGGCGAGCCCTGCCCGATTCCGGAGACCTGTCCGTACGAACTGATCTTCAACACCAGGCTGCCGCCCGATGCCCCGGCTCTGCGGACGTACGATGAGATCCCCCGGCCATTCGTGATCGCGGCGCCCCCTGCCGGGTCGCGCCAATATCCAGCGGGCAGCGAGGTCGCGTTTGATCTCACCCTGATCGGCCGCGCGCGCCAGTTCTTTCCTCACTTCGTGGTGACGCTGCGCGAGGTCGACGGCTTGGGCCGCGGGCGCAGGGCGGTGCGCCTACGTCGGATCGACGTGGTGCACCCACTCACCGGGGAAAGCCGCAGCGTGTACACGGTTGAGCAAAACCTGGTCCACAGCCACGATGTTTCCCTGTCGCTTCGCGACTGCTCCACCGTGCCTGCTGAGGTCCCGCGTCGCATACATTTCCTGACCCAGACCCGCCTCAAGCACGGCGGCGCCATCGTCCGGCGTCCGGAGTTTCATGTGGTCTTCCGGGCGCTGCTCCGCCGCCTTTCCTCGCTTTCCCTGTTTCACTGCGAGAACCGGCTCGACGTGGACTATAAGGGACTGATCGAGCAGGCGAAGGCGGTGCGGCTCGTCGCGGACGAGACCCGGTGGATCGAATGGGCCCGGTTCTCCGCCCGCCAGGGCCGCCGCATGACGTGGGGTGGATTCGCCGGCGCGGCCACGTACGAGGGCGATCTGAGACCCTTCTGGCCGTATCTGGTGTTCGGCCAGTGGACGCACGTGGGCAAGGGCGCGACCTTTGGCCTCGGACAGTACCGGCTTGGGCGGCCGAGGGCGGCGGCGCGGACAACATGATACCCCGCCTCGTGCCGCAAGCCGCGTCGCCCCGGGTGGAGGAGCCGGGCGTGCGGGAACGCAGCACGGAGCAGGGTGATGTCGAGATCTGTGCGCACCGAGAGGAGACGCGATTCGTGACCGCCGTCGGCCGAAACGACCCGTGCCCGTGCGGGAGCGGACTGAAGTACAAGAAGTGCTGCTTGGGGAAAGACCAGGTGGCACGGGCTCCGTTCAGTTCCGCGGACCGCGATAGCGCCCTGGCCGGCCTGATGCGCTTTTCGACCCGGCCGGCGTTTGCCCGTGACCATGTCACCGCGCAGGAACTCTTCTGGGGTGATCGGCTCGCCGGACACCCCGAGGACAGGGTGCGCGAGGTGAACGCCCACGAGCAGAGCCAGATGGCGTACCATGACTGGTTCGTCTTCGACTACCCGCTCGGGGATGACCGGACCGTGGTGGACCTCTTTCTCGAGCGCGAGGGCGCTCGCCTGGGTGTCGGGGAGCGCGAGTACCTGGAGCGGATGCGCCACAGCCACATCAGGCTTTACGAGGTTGTAGAGGTGGTGTCGGATGAGGGGCTCCACCTCGTCGACCTGTGGACGGACGAACGGGTGTGGGTCCGCGAGCGGATGGCCACGCGCCAGCTGGTGCGATGGGACCTGCTGGCCGCCCGGCTCATGCGGGGCGCCCAGGGCGACCTGGTGATGGACGGCGCGCCGTATCTGTACCCGGCCGCGTCGAGAGAACCCATCGTCAAAGAACTGCGGCGGCTCCACCGGTCGTTTGCGCGCCGGATCCCCGGCAGGGACCTGGCCGCCTTCTTCAAGGCGGTGGGGATGGTGTTCCAGCACTTCTGGCTGGACTTCGTGGCCCTGCGCCCCCTCCCCACCGTCGTGACCGCGGAAGGCGACCTTCTGGTGTTCGCCAGGGTCATCTTCGACGTGCGCGACCGGGCCACGCTTGAGACCGCTCTGGCCGGTCACCCAGACCTCGAGGCACAGGACGACGGGAGCTACGTGTGGCTGGAGGACGCACCGCACTTTCGCCGGAGCCTCGGGACGTTCACCCTCGAGGAGGAGCGGGTGGTGTTCGAGACGACCTCGCAGCCGCGCGCCGAGCGGGGACAGCAGTTCCTGGAGAGCCTGGTGGGGGACGCGGTGAAGTATCGGGTGACCAGTTACGAAGACGCGGCCCGGGTGCTGGAAAGGGCGCAGGAGACGCCGCAGCCCGAGCGTCCGGAGATCCCGCCCGAGGTGGAGGCGCGGCTGCTGGGCGAGTTCTATGAGAAGCACTACCGGAAGTGGCCCGACGAGTCCCTTCCCGCGCTGGGCGGCCGGACGCCGCGCCAGGCTGCCCGGCTCAAGACCGTGCGGCCGACACTGATCGCCCTCCTCAAGGACATGGAGAGCCACTCAGAGCGCCAGCGCCGGGAGGGGCGGCCGGTGTACGACTTCGGGTGGATGTGGGAAGAACTCGGGCTGGAGCGGCCGTGAGGGAGAGGAATGGCGGTGCGGCGGGTGGCAGTCGACTGGGATGACCTGGAGATGGCACTCACCTCACACATGGACGAGTGGGCCTTCTACCTGGACCTGAGGACCGGCAGAGTACACATGGTGCCTGTCTTCCCGTCCGAAGGCGAGGATGTCGAGCTGTCAGAGCAAGAGATCGACGCCGGCCTTGCTGCGGAGGATCTTGTCCCCGTCGAGCCGTTTCCGTCTTCCCTGGAGTACGGGTGGATGGTCGAGTTCGCTGATTCGGTAGCCGAACAGAGGTTGAGGGGCCTGCTCCGGGTGGCACTGGACGGCCGCGGCGCCTTCCGCCGCTTCAAGAACGTGCTCGCCGACCACCCGGACGAGCGTGCCCGGTGGTTTGCGTATCGTGACTGGCATCTGCGCGCGACGTTGCAACTTATGAGCGAGGATGAGTGATGCCTGAACCAATCGTCGTCGTGCTTCTGCCGCTGACGCCTCTTTGGACGGGAGATGCAGGCCAGCGAGGGAGCCGGATTCGCGAGACGGGCCTGCTCGGCAGCCTACGTTGGTGGTATGAGGCGATTGTCCGGGGGTTGGGTCGCTATGCTTGCGATCCCAGCGATCCCAGTAGTGGCCCCTGCGTGTACGACGAAAACAAGAGTCTCGCAAGCATTTGTCTCGCTTGCCAGCTCTTTGGTTGCACTGGTTACGGCCGTCGGTTCCGGCTCGTCGTGGAAAGCAACGGAGATGCCGGAAATCCGGTCACAGTCAAGAGCAAGCAGAGCCAGACGTACTTTGAGTCGCTGAATGATCGGACGAAGCATCGGGGCTGGCGCATTCCGCCGAACGTAGCTGGTCCTTTTACCTTGTTTGTGCACCCGATGCGTCCCGGTGCCTTGGATGACTTCGCGAGCGCCGCGATTTATCATACGCTCCGCTTCATCGAACGATACGGAGCGCTGGGCGCCAAGACGAGTCATGGGCAGGGAGTGATGAAGATCACCGACTGGAGCACCTTGGCTGCTCTCATGGAAACCGACGCCTGGATTGGCGCCGTCGGAGTTCGGCCGGCCAAGGCAGGGAGCAACCCGCAACCGGCCCCCAACTTATCCGATTTCATCGGTGCAACCGTGACATTGGACGCGGCCGCTACATCAAAAGACAACTGGTGGCAGGCGATTCCCTTGACTGGGTTGGAACGGTTTTCGTTTGGCACTGATCCAAGTTGGATCGCCTCGGCTCCCGCGCTCCGGGCGCAACTGCGTGGCTGGCTACGCAACAACGCGAACTTTCCGGGCTTCAATGGCGACCTCCGAACCGAACGTCACAGCCGCATGGGCACCATTCAGGCGCCGGTGGGCCCTAAGAGCTCTGATATCTTCGTGACCCATCTCTACAAGGCTGGCGATCAGTGGTGCATGCGCATCTTCGCGTTTGTTGCGAAGAACGGTAGTGCCGTCGCTCTGGCCGTGCGAGCGTTTCTTGCGGATCCAGCTGCCTTGAAGCCGGAGATCAGAGCCGGGCTCGGGGCGATCCCGGTCGAGGTGGCCACATTCCCTACAGACGTGAGAGGTCTCCTCACTGGTGAAGGAGAGAAGGAGGTATGAGCGAGATTCATCAGCATGACTCTTGGCTGCTTCCCTCGCACGAGGCTCTCTCGGAGCAAGTTATGGCGGAGTGTGTCCCGTCTGTAGTTGAAATTCGGGAGCCACACCCACCTATCATTACGCCACCCTCACCTCCTTCTCCTTTGTGATCGCTTGCTGCAACGCCGCCTGCAACTGTGAGAGGTATCGGTAGCCGCGCACCCGGCGCAAGCGCGGCTCGATGTCCAGCAGGACGGTCGCCAGCCAGCGATGCTTCTGCTCGCTCGTCGTCCAGCGATCTACCTT
>JACQTN010000171.1 GCA_016210785.1 Armatimonadota bacterium | reverse complement strand
CTGAGGCGGTAGAGCTTGAGGAACATTTGAGTCGGGTGGCCAGCCTCTGCCTAGGGATCGGCAGTCGGCTATCGCTGGACGACAAGACGCGTGCCGCCCTCGTGCAGGCGGCTCTGGTGCACGATCTGGGCAAGCTGGCCGTTCCCCGAGACCTCCTCATGAAGCCTTCTGCCCTCACCCGGGAAGAACAGCCGGTGATGCGCGGCCACGTCAGCGCCGGAGTGCAGTTGCTGCGGGCCTTTGGCGTGAGCGGGGCGGTGGTTGGCGTCGTCGCGGCTCACCACGAACGGTGGGATGGTACAGGGTATCCCGCCGGTCTCGCCGGCGAGGCGATCCCCCTTGAGGCCCGCATCCTGGCCGTGGCCGACGCCTACGAAGCGATGACCGCCGGGCGGCCATATCACGCCCCGCGGTCCCCTGGGGAGGCCCTGGCCGAACTCCGCCGTCAGGCCGGATCCCAGTTCGACCCCCGTTGTGTCCAGGCGTGCTTCCTGGAGCTGGCGGCAACCCAGGAACCGGCAGAAAGCACGGCTTCTGCCTGATCATTCGACGGCGGTCGGTGGCTCTTCATACAGTCCCCGATAGAGATGCTCCTGCTGATGCGTCATGTCGGCCTCCTCCCACCAGCAAAAGGTCAAACGCGTCTGCCTCGCCAGCACACCCTTGGGGCCGCCTGCACCGTCTCCGGGATCATGGGATAGGGATGGGTGGCCCCGGCAACGTCCATGACGGGGTTGGACGGCCGGCGCAGCGGAAGGATCGATCCCCGTCCGCCAGGTGCTGGTGCCACGATCTGACGCCGCCGCGTCTGCAGGACGCTAGTATCGTGCACCGGCGGCGCATTGTGCTCTAGTCATCTGGCCAGTGCAGGTGTGCGTCTTCGTTACGCTTGCAGCTTCAGGAACGCCTCGACCACTCTGGGATCGAAGTGCTTCCCGGCCTGTTCACGCCTATACTTCCGAGCCCGCTCTTCGGACCAGGCCGCGCGGTAGGGACGAGCCCATCGGAGGGCATCCCACACTTCTGCCAGGGCGAAGATCCTCCCCTCCCCTAAGTCGCCAGTGAAAATGTCCTCCCCCCTCCGGGGCGAACCTCTGGAGCATTATGGGGGGAGATCACCTTGACACCACGTGCCCAGCAACGTCTTGTCGTCCTCAATGCCCTGGACCGGGGGAACTCCAGATGGCTGACGCCGCCCGGGTGCTGGGGCTCTCCGACCGTCAGGTGCGGCGCCTGCGCCGTGCCTATCACGCCCGTGGCCCCGCCGCCGTGGTGCACGGCAACCGGGGTCGTTCGTCGCCACGGCGCCTCCCCGATGCCCTCCGGGACCGCATCGTGACCCTGGCCCAGACCGCTTATGCGGGGGTCAATTATCAGCACCTCCAAGACTTGCTCGCGGAGCGAGAGGACCTCATCATCGCCTACACCTCGCTGCGCCGTATCCTTCAGGCCGCCGGGGTGCCCAGTCCGCGCCGCCGCCGCCCGCCCCGGCATCGGTCTCGGCGTGAGCGCCAGCCGCAGCCCGGGCTGCTCGTCCAACTGGACGGCAGCCATCACGACTGGTTGGAAGACCGCGGCCCGCGCCTCGTCCTGCATGCCATCATCGATGATGCCACCAGCACCATGCTGGCCGGTTTCTTTGACGAGCAGGAAACTGCCACCGTCTCGCACGCAGGCGTCACACCGAAGCCGTAAGGCGCCTCCCAACGATCCCCTCCGGTTTCAGCGGCCGCGCTCGCGTTCAACGGGTCACGGATGTGCCGCGCTCGCAATACATGATGCATAAGCCCGCTCACTGGTGGCACGCGACGGGCGGCGCTTTCGCAGGTCACCCTTTCTTCGTGTCGAGCGACGCCGGCTTCGCGCCGGAGATCCCGTCGGGCCTGCGGCTCCACGCATCGGCGTGCCTTTTGGCCGTCACCGCGGGCGGGTACCGGCAAAGATGTGCGCTGCGTTGGCCGTAACGAGCTCCTTCCCCAATGCCAGGATCTGCTGTACCCTGGGGTCGGCGAGTCGGTAGCTGACATAGTGCCCGGCTTGGCGGGCCATCACAAATCCGCACCACCGCAGGTAGGCCAGGTGGCTGCTCACGCGCCCCTGGGGCGATCTCAGGAGGTCTACCAGCTCGCTCACTGTGCGCTCGTCCTCTTTGAGGCATTCCAGGATGCGGAGCCTCGTCGGATCGCCCAGCCCGCGGTAGAACTTCGCCAGCAGCGTCAGAAACACCTTATTCTCTCGATGTCTCGCCGGGGTGCGCCGTGCCTTGGCCATGGTCGTCGTCGGATACCGCCGTTTCCCAACATCGATGTGGCGCCGGGATCGGTGGATCTTCAAGGGGGACACACTGAGGTTGTTCTCGCGCGCGCGAGGCAGCATGAGCATCACCGGCGCCCTGAGCTCAGTGAAACGAATAAGCGATTGAACGGTTACCCGTACACGTTACCGCGCCACATGTCGCTCTTGGTTAAGGAAACGTTAAGTCTTTAGGACTTTCCTAACCTGAGAAAGCGCGCCGCGGTGACACGGGCGATCTACAAAAGCTTCCGGTCACCCGGGGCTTACACGTTTATGGTCACATGCCTGCCTCGTTGCACCTGGGCACACTGCGAGCAATCGGGTGGGTACCGGGCCATACTCAAGTCGAGATCAATCTGCCGGGCGGGACACTCTCAGTGGTGGCGTGTGGGAAAAGCGGCGACCCGATGTGGACCGAACTATCCGCGCGTGGCCAATCTCACGTTGAGATATTGGCCCGGCGTATCTTCGTGGCCGCTACCTCCTATGAATACGAGCTGCAGGCGTCGGGGAGCTTCTGCGGGCACGACGAAGGGATGACCAATCGGCGTCAGACGACGTGCCCGGCCGCTTTGACGGCGACCGCCAGCGTGAGCAGCGCCGCGAGACCCGCCCCCAGGAACGACGCCTCCTGCTCGCGCCACCGCCAGACGTCGACGGCCCCGAGCCGCGCGAAGATCTCCGACAGCTCTTCCCCGGTCCCGGCTTCGACGTAGGCGCCCCCGGTCGTGTGCGCGATCTGCTTCAGCGTGTCCTCACCGCCGGTCTTCAGGCCAATGGCATCGACGGGAATTTGCGCCCGGGCGGCTTGTGCGGCGGCCTGCAACGGGTCGGGGCCAGCGGTGTTTTCGCCATCGCTGAGGAGAACAATGCGAGCAGGGATCGTCTTCCCCGCGGCCTTGCGTTGTGTCTCGATGCCGTCGAGCGCGGCGCTCAGCCCGGAGCCGATCGCCGTCGAGCCGGCCGCTGTGAGCCCGCCCAGGGCCTGGCGCAGGTGGGCACGGTCGGCGGTCGGCAGGGCTACCAGAGCGGCCCGATCGTTGAAGCGCACGAGCCCGACGAGGACATGCGCCGGCGCCGCGGAGATCAGGTGGCCGGCCGCCGCCTGTACGGCCGCCAGCCGTGTGGGCGCCACGTCTTTGTCCGTCATGCTACCCGAGGTGTCGATGGCCAGGATCAGTAGCGAGGCCTCGCGCCTCTCGGGCAGCGGAAGCACCGGACGCGCGGCGGCCGCGATGACGACGGCGAGCGCGAACAGAACGAGCAGCGCCCCGCGGTGCCGCCGCCAGCGGGACTGCGGAATGGCCGCGAGCAGCGGAACCGTGGACAGAGCCACCGCCGCGCGGGCGGGCCTCCGGACCCCGCGCAGGTAGAACACCACCAGGACCGGCACGAGTGCCAGGAGACCAAACGCCTGCGGCCACTCAAACCTCACGGCCGGCCCCCCAGCGGGATGAACTCCGGCACCGGGCCACCCGTACCGCCCGTGCCCTGTGCGGGGACGCGCTGGCCGACCTCCTCCTGGCACCGCGCCAGGGCCTGCTGCCAGGCCTGCAGCCCCTGGCCGAGCGCGGCCGTCCGCCGCTCGGCCTGGCCGTGGGCCGCCTGCAGGGCCTGATGCTGGACCGCCACGACCACCAGCAAGGTGGCGATGACGAGAACCGCCAGGACCGGCCAGATGTACTTCCTCATGTGCGCCCCTCCGCCGCTTGCCTCTTCCGGCCATGATGCCCGTGGCACGCGGCTTTCAACCATCCCAATGGCTAAAACGGTGGCGGGGCGCCCTTTATGCCGGGGCCTTCGATGCGCGATGGCGGACCGAAAACCTGCGCGGAACCTGATGGACGGCACGCGGGCGACGCAAGACCAGACCGCCCGGCAGCTCGCCGCCCCGGGACGTTCTTGCTCGGGCGGGCCACGGTGTCTCCCTCAACCATGAGGTACCCGCAGAAATCAGGTGGAGGCGGCGGCATCGT
>JACQTN010000175.1 GCA_016210785.1 Armatimonadota bacterium | reverse complement strand
GCCTGGATCTGCTCGTTGGTACAGACGATGTAGATGGGATCGCCTTCCCTGGCCCACACTACCAGCGCCAGCCGCTCCAGCAGGGTGCGCTGGGTGTCGATCACCACGCCGGACAGGTACCAGGTGGCCTCCGGCGAGATGGCCACCACGGCGTCAAACTCGCTGGCGGCCAGGGCTTTCTTGAAGCGCTCCACCTTCTCCATGTCGAACATGGCATCATCCTCCGTGGTCAATTGGTGCTCAGCACCGGATCCAGCACGTCTCGCAGACTGTCGCCCAGCAGGTTGCAGGCCAAGACGCCCACAAACATCACGAGGCCCGGGAAGGTCGAGTACCACCACGCGCTGAGCAGGTGCTCGCGTCCCTGGGTCACCAGCGCGCCCAGTTCGGGGGTCGGCGGGCGGGCGCCCAGCCCCAGGAAGCTGAGCGACGCCGTGAGCAGGATCGCCACCCCGATGTCCAGCGTGGCCTTGATCAGGATGGGTACCCAGCAGTTGGGCAGGATGTGGCGGAACAGGATGCCCAGGTCGCGGCGCCCCACCGCGCGCGCGGCCTCGCTGTAGGGCTTCACCTTCTCCGCCGCCACTTGGCCACGGGCCAGCCGCGCGTACTGCGGCCACCAGATGATCATGATGGCCAGCATGGCGTTGGTCAGGCCGGGACCCAGCAGCGCCACCATCGCCATGGCCATGATCAGGGCGGGAAACGCGATGAAGACGTCGGCCACGCGCATCAGCGCCTCGTCCAGGCGCCCGCCGAAGTAGCCGGCCACCAGCCCCAGCAGAGTGCCCGCCGTGCCGCTCGCGCCCACCACCAGCAGCGCCGATCCCAGCGAGATGCGCGTCCCCCACACCACGCGGCTGAACACATCCCGCCCCAACTCGTCGGTGCCGAAGGGATGAGCCGCCGCCGGCGGCCGCAGCCGGGCGTCCGCGTTGATGGCGTACGGGTCGCGCCGCGCGAACAGGTGTGGAAACGTAGAGATGACCACCAGCGCCAGCAGCAGCAGCGCGCCCGCCAGCCCCAGACCTCCCTGGAAGAACCGCTTCAACCGCCGCATTGCTCCATGCGCCAAGAGAGTGTGTCTCAGGATGTCGTTCACCCTAAGCCTATCGAAGGGCGCGGACCCGTGCAGGCTCCGTGTTTCGACACGCTCAACACGCACGGGCATTCAACCCGCTGGATACTCCGGCGCGTTCCCGGGCCTACTCGCTCCGGATGCGCGGATCCAGCAATGAGTAGCTGGCGTCCACCAGCATGTTCAGCACGGCGTAGGTCAGGGTCATGTAGATGGTGAACGCCGTCACCACCGGGAGATCGAGATGCCGCAGCCCGTAGAACGCGTACCGCCCCACGCCCGGCCAGGCGAAGATGGACTCGGTCAGCACTGCGCCGCCGAACATGATCCCCACCCGCATCCCGAAGACGGTGACCACGGGGATGAGCGCGTTGCGCAGGGCGTGCTTGTAGATGACCGCCCATCCGCCCAGCCCCTTGGCCCGGGCCGTGCGCACGTAGTCGCGTCCCAGCACCTCCAGCAGGCTGGCCCGGGTGATCCGGGCCACGATGGCCACGTTCACCGTGGACAGCGTGATTACCGGCAGCACCAGGTAGTGCAGCGCCTGGAGGAAGCTCTCCCAGTTACCGGCCAGCAGCGCGTCCACGGCGTACAGGCCGGTGATCCGGTCCGGGGGCACTGCCGTGATGGGCAGCCGGCCCCCGGCCGGAAACCACGAGAGGTGCTTGTAGAACACCAGCTGCAGCACCAGTCCGAACCAGAAGACTGGCAGGCTCATCCCCAGGATGGAGAGGATGCGAGAGAGATGATCGGCGGCCTGGCCACGGCGTACTGCGGACGTCGCGCCGAATCCGATCCCGCAGAGGACGGAGAAGAGGAGACTCGGGAGTAGCAGTTCGACGGTGGCCGGGATCGCCTCGCCCAGGTCGTCGGACACCCGGTTGCGCGTGACGATGGAAACGCCCATGTCGCCCCGCGCCAGCCGGGACAGGTAGCGCCAGAACTGGATCCACAGCGGCCGGTCCAGGCCCATCTCTCGGCGGTAGTGCTCCACCTGCTCGTAGGACGCGTCGGGGCCCAGCGCGGCGCGGGCGGGATCCGCGGGGATGACGTGGGCCAGGGCGAAGATGACCGCGACCGCGCCCAGGACCACCAGTCCGAAGAAGAGGGTGCGCCGGATCAAGAACCGTAGCATTGGCTAGCGGGGTCAAAGCCTCGAGTGTCTCATATCCCTGGCAGAGCGACGCCGTCCGCTGGTTACGATGCCCCCGAGCGTTGCCCGAATTCCGTCACGGCCCGGGCGAATTCTTCCGGTTTTTCAGCATATGTGACGTGGCCCGCCCCGGCGAGTTCGAGCAGTCTGGCATGCGGCAAGGCCCGGACCAGCAACTCCGCCACATGCCGGAGGAATGGGTGGCTCTCGCTTCCCCTGATGACCAGGCAGGGGGTCTGCGTGTTGCTTAGGTCGTTCGGGGTGATCTGGTAGGGCTGCATCCGCAGATCCCCGAAGAGCTCCACGTGATTGGCCCGATAGCGTTCACGTCGTGCCTCATCCAGGGTTCGCCACAGCCCCGGACAGACGCAGTCGAAGAAGGCATCAACCGCGGCCCGGGAACCGCCGGCGGCGACCGCGTGTTCCAGCCGCGTTTTGATCTCAGCCACAAAGGCACGAGCGCCTTCTGGGTCGAGCGCAAACAGGGGTGGCTCGGACAGCACCGCGCCGGTGACCAGCTGCGGGTAGCGGCGCAAGACGTCAACCCCGATCCGCGCCCCGCCGCTGCTACCCATCATGAGGCAAGGGCCGATGTGGAGTGCCTGGATCAGCGCTGCGGCGTCATCGGCGTGAAGTTCGACGCTGCGCCTGGTGATTTCGCCCAGCGGGCTACGAGTATGTCCCCGACGGTCATAGGCGATGCAGCGGAAGTGGGCGGAGAGTCTCCGGACCTGATCCTCCCAGACCCTGGCGTCCCCGCACATGCCGTGGATGAGGAGGAGTGAGGTCCCGTTGCCTGTCTCCTCGAAGTACAGGTTCGTACCGTTGACTGCCGCGGTCGCCATCTCAAAACATCCTTCCGTTCGCCGTGACGTCGACACCTTGCCTGTGCGCCGCCCGGAGGCCTCGGCGACGATCAACTCCGGGAGAGATAGTACGCCTGCACCGCGGGGTACCAGGTGGGATGCGCGAAGAAACCCTTCACGCTCTTGCGCAGCAGATACACCTTGCTCTGCGTCCCCACGAACAGGTCGGCGGCCTCGTCGACGATGATCTGGGTCGCCTGGCGGTACAGCTCGATCTTCGCCCGCGGGTCGTTCTGCGCCGCGGCCCGGTCCAGGAGGTCGTCCACCTTCGCGTTGGAGTAATTCATGATGTTGCGGGCGAAGGCGCCGGTGGCCCTGGAGTGATAGGTGTACCAGAGGTACGCGAAGGCGTCGGGGACGCGCGGCGGCGTAAACAGGCCGAACAGGTGGTGCGCCGCGGACGGATCCCTGGTCCGCTGCCAGTCCGTGTTGTACTTCAGCATCGCCGGCCACTCGTTCTCGCGGATCTCCAGCTCCGCGGCGCCGGCGGCCCGTAGCCCCGCCTGCAGGATCTCCGCCGCCTTCCGCTGGTCCGGTGTGGCGATGAGGATGTCGGCGATCAACCTGGCTTTGCGGCCCTCCGTGTAGCCGGCCGCGCTCAGCAGTTCCTTGGCCTTTGCCACGTCATATTTGTACGGGAAGCGCGGCTTCCAGTTACCCAGGAATCCCGCGGGCACCGGGCCCGAGGGCGGGTCGTAGGTGTTCTCCATCGCCTTCTGGAAGCTGGCGAAGTCGAAGGCGTAGTTGATAGCCTGGCGCACCCGCACGTCGCCGGTGGGCGGGGCGGCGTTCTGGAGGCGGAGGTAGAGGACCCGCAGTCCCGGCACGCGCACGACCTGGACCTCCGGGTGCTTCTCCAGGGCGGGCAGCGCCTCGGCCGGGAACTTCATGGCCATGTCGATCTCGCCCTT
>JACQTN010000177.1 GCA_016210785.1 Armatimonadota bacterium | reverse complement strand
GTCCGGGCTCTCGCTTCGCGGGCCGCGCGGCGCGCCTGACGCAGCGGCTCGGGAGTACGCGATGCGCCGGGCAAGGCAGCGATAACCGCCACCGCGGTCTCGGGATCGGTGCGCCAGGCCGCGTGCACAGCCAGCGGCCGGGTCCCGGGCTTCGTGCGCAGCCAGTGCGCGACGACTTCACCGTCGATGCACAGCGGGCTCGCGGCACCGCGCCAGTCGGCGGGCAGGGGACCATGGGCGACCAGCGGCCGGTCCGTGACGCCGATGGTCGGCAGGTCCAGCAGCGCCCCGAGATGGAGGGCAAGCCCGGCCCGCCGCGGGTGATCACGACCGGTGGCGTCCACCAGCAGCACCTCGGGCCGTTCGGGAAGAGCGCGCACCGCCGCCTCCAACAGCGGCCCCTCGCGCAGCGCCAGCAGCCCGGGTTCGTACGCGGCGGGTGCCTCGCCGCGCGCAATCACCACCGCCGCCAGCCTTCCTTCCACCAGCAGCGCCGCGGCCGCCCAGCCGGGATCACCCGCCTGCCCCGCCCCATGCAGCCCGCGGGGGAAGCAGACGAAGACGCCCGCGGCGGCGCGCGCTGTCCCGCCGGCAGGACTCCACGGAGCGGCGGAGGCGGCGGCGCCGGCCAGACGTTCTTGAAGACGGATCAGTTCACCCGGAGTCGCGGGCCACGCGACGGGAAAACTCCCGGTGACCACGGAAGCACACCTCCCCTTGAGTGTATGCCCGGGACGGCGGCGCGGCAGGATCGGGCCGCGCCGCCGCGGAATCCAGGCGGCCGTGACGCGACGCCGGTTCCTCGCCTTCCTCGATGCGATCGAACGGCTCCTGCCGCAGGAATCCGCCGGGCTCCTGCGACGCCTCGAGCGCGCGCGCCGCCGGCCGTTTCTCAAGTTGCTCTTCCGCACCGTGCTCTCCCACCAGACCACGGCCAGGCAGGAGGACATCGCCGCGCAACGGCTGTGGGCGCGGTACCACACGCTGGAGCGGGCCGCCGCCGCCCGGCCCGGGCAGATCGAGCCGCTGATCCACAACGTCGGCATCAGCACCATCAAGGCCCGCCGCATCTGCCTGATCGCCAGGGCGCTGCGGCGGCGGTGGGGGCACGAGCGGCGGATCACCCGGTTCCTGCGCACCGCGCCTGTCATCGAGGCGCAGCGCGAGTTGATGGACCTCCCGGGTGTCGGGCCCAAGTCGGCGGCCATCATGCTGCTGATGAAGTTCGACAAGCCCATGTTCCCGGTGGACACCAACATCCTGCGGGTGGCCCGCGCGTTGGGCTGGGTGAGGCCGCGCGGCGATGCGGAGGAGGTGCGCGGCCTGGTGGAGCGCCTCCTCCCACACGACCCACGGCTCTACCGGCGTGCGCACGCCCTGCTGCTGGTGCTGGGCCGCGCCACCCAGCGGGGGAAGCGGCCCGACCTGATCGTACGCCTCCGCGGCACCGGCCCGCGGACGCGGAAACCGACCCGCGCCTCCGGTAGGCGCTCCGGAGGCAACGGACCCGGCGGTTGGAGCGGCCCAGGAGGGCGGCGGCCTCCGCCATGAGAAGCTCGCCGCGTTCGAGGGCGTTGAGGACCACGAGGCGCTGCTGGGCACGTGGCGTCAAAGCGATCGTCTCCCGGCCGCATACGACAACTGCATCGCCGTCGCGGCCACCGACGAGAACGACCAGAAGGCTTCGTTCTCCACCTACGGCGCCAGTTGGGTGGATATGGCCGCCCCACTCGATGGCTCGGCCGGTAACATCGAGACAATCCCGGCGCCGGGGCCCTGGGCAGCAGAGGCCCCGGGCATTTTCCGTGCAGAAGGCTCGTCGTCCCACCTCCTCGAATCTCTAGTCTCCATGCGGCTCAGGCAGAAACTCGGGGAGCGCACGAGTGCTCGCTGACCTCGTCATCAAGAACGGCACGCTTGTGCCCGGCGGCGGAATGGAACTCCGCGGCGCCGGCGTCGTGGTGCAGGGCGAGCGGATCGTCGCGATCTGTGCAACCGAAGAGATTCCCGAGGCAAAGTGGGTCATCGACGCGGCCGGAAAGTTCGTGGTCCCCGGGCTGATCGACACCCATGTCCACACCCGTGCCCCGGGATACGAATACAAAGAAGACTTCGAGACCTGCTCCGCCGCGGCGGCGGCCGGGGGGATTACGACGATCCTGGCCATGTTCAATGTCAAGCCACCGACGACCAGCGCGGAAGGTTGCGCGAACCTTGCCGCGCACGGGAACGCCCACTCGCTGGTCAACTTCAACATGTATGGGCTGATCACCGACCGCAACCTCGGGGAGATCGCGCGGATGGCCGATCTGGGCATCTCCTCCTTCAAGTTCCTCATGGGGTACAAGTACGAACCAGGGGCGGAGGACATCTCGGCCCCTGCCGACGGCCCGATGCTGAACGCGATGCGCCTCATCGCGGAGGCCGGGCTGCCGGTGGCGGTCCACGCCGAGAACGATGAGATCCTGCTCCACCGGCGGCAACGGCTGAAGGCTGAGGGCCGCCGCGATCCCGCAACGCACCTGGAGGCTCGCCCCAACATCGCCGAGGAAGAGGCCGTCAGCCGCCTCATCCTGTACAGCCGCCGCGCCGGGAGCCGGCTGCACATCCTCCACCTCTCGGGCCGGGAAGGCGCGTGGCTCATCCGGCAGGCCCAGCGGGAAGGCTTGCCCATCACGGCGGAGACGTGCCCCCACTACCTCTTCCTGACCAGCGAAGAACACGTGGCGAAGCACGGCACGCTCGCCAAGATCAACCCGCCCATCCGGACGATCACCGACCAGGAGACCCTGTGGGAGTGCGTCCGCGACGGCAGCATCGACGTCATCGGCACCGACCACGCGCCGCAGACGGATGAGGAGAAGATGCTCCGGAGCCCGCACGCGGACATGTGGGCCGCGCTGTCCGGGTTTGCCGGGGTGGAGACGAACATCCCGCTGATGCTGACGGCGGTGAATGACGGGCGGCTGACGCTGCCCCGCCTGGTGGAGATCTGCAGCACCAACGCTGCCCGGATCTTCGGCCTGTACCCGGAGCGCGGGACACTGCGGC
>JACQTN010000176.1 GCA_016210785.1 Armatimonadota bacterium | reverse complement strand
GTGCTGGGCCGGCACGTCCTCAGAAACGCGCTGGTCCCCATCGTCACCGTACTGAGCCAGGAACTCGTCACCGTGAGGGGGGGCGCCGTGGTGACGGAGACGGTGTTTGCCTGGCCCGGGCTGGGCACGCTGATCGTCCAGGCCATCAACCAGCGTGATTATCCGGTGGTGCAGGCGGCGGTGCTGCTGTCGGCGGTGACGTTCCTGGCCATCAACCTGGCCACCGATCTGGTGAATTACCGGCTCAACCCCCACCTGCGCCTGGACACGCCCCGGCCTGGTGCCTGACCAGGCGGGCGGACGCCAGCAGGCCATGACACCGGCGAATCGAGCGGTCTCCGTACGACCGGGGGAGCCGGTTCCCGCCGGGGCCGGGGCCGGGCGGTCCTCCCGGCTGGTCAGGCAGTGGCCCAGCCTGCTGGCCGGCGTCGTGCTGGCCCTGGTGGTGATCTCTTCCCTGGCCGCTCCAGCCGTCGCTCCCTTTGACCCGAGAAAGCAGAACATCATGATCCGCCTGAGCCCCCCGCTGACCAGAGAAGGTGCCAGGGTGCACGCGCTCGGCACCGACCAATTGGGCCGCGACGTGCTCAGCCGGGTGATCTACGGCGGCCGGGTCTCCCTCACCGTGAGCGTGTCCGCCGTGGCGGGGTCCGGGCTCCTGGGTGTGGCGCTGGGTCTTTGGGCGGGGTATGCGCGCGGGCCTGTCGAAGCGGTGGTCATGCGCCTGGTGGAACTGCAACTGGCCTTTCCGGTCATCCTGCTGGCCCTGGTCGTGGTGGGGCTGCTGGGCGCCACGACGGCCAACATCATCCTCGTCTTTATCATCACGTCGTGGCCGGTGTATGCCCGGACCGTCCGCACGACCGTACTGACGGTGCGGGATCAGGAGTACGTGGAGGCGGCCCGGGCGGTGGGCAACAGGGACACCCGCATCCTCGTGCGTCACATTCTCCCGAACACCTTCAACCCCTTGATCATCATCGCCTCGTTTGAAGTGGCGCGGCTGATCATCCTGGAAGCCTCCCTGGGGTTCCTCGGGCTGGGAATTCAGCCGCCGACACCGACGTGGGGGAACATGCTGGCCGAGGGGCGCGATTACCTGGGCCAGGGATGGTGGATCGCCACCTTCGCGGGCGCGGCCATCATCCTGACCGTGGGGCCCGTGAACTTCCTGGGTGACACGCTCCGCGATCTGCTGGATCCACGGTTGCGCGCCGAGTAGACGGCTCGGGAGCCGGCCGTTTACACCAGGCCGCACTCGCAGGGCACAACGACCCGCAGGGTGGATCTGAGAGAGGAGGCGAATTCGCATGCCCCGCAAGCAGGTGATCCATCCCGGAGACATGTACCCGACCGCGGGATACGCCCGGGCCGTGCGCACGGGCAACACGATTTACATCGCGGGCACGATCGCGAAAAACGATCAGAACGAGATCGTCGGGATCGGGGACGTAGAGCGCCAGGCCCGTCAGGTCTTCGAGAACATCGGGCGCATCCTCAAGGCGGCGGGCGCCACGTTCGACGACATGGTGAAGATGAACATCTACGCCATCCGGGCCGAGGATCGCATGACGATCCTCAACGTGCGGGATCGCTACGTGAAACGCGAAGGGTACGTGAGTACCTACATCGTGCCCCGGGCCCTGGCCGCACCGGAACTGCTGGTCGAGATCGAGGCGGTCGCCGTCGTGGAGGACTGACGGGGTCGCGATGCGCCGGTCCCTGAGACCGGTGCCGGGTTGGGGAATTAATTCAGGGTGGGATCTGTGGGCGATCGAGGGGGTTCGAGCGGGATTCGGAGATCGAAGGAGGGGTCGGCGGTGTGTGGGACAGGGGTCTGCCCCAAGTGCGGCGGGGACCGGCGGGTGGTCAGAGGCATGCTGCTGCGGGAGCCCGAGGGCGGCGTGCCCGCCGGCGCAGTGGACGTGGCCAACGCGGTGCGGGTCAACGCCTTCGTGTGCATGCGCTGCGGCTTCACCGAGTTCTACACCCTGCCCGACACGCTGCGGCCGGCCCGCTGACCCCCGCCTTCCGCGGAAGCAGGGAAGGCGGGGGCGGGGAGCGAAACGCCTAAATCACCGCCCGACGATAGACCGCGTCCTTCCATCATCCGCCACCTGTCGCGGGCGGAAGCGCACGGCAATCTCACCCGGGGGGGGAGGGAGATCGCGATGGCGCAGGGGTACGCGCATCCGGAAGTTCTGGTGGACACCGCCTGGCTGGCCGAACACCTCAAAGATCCCCACGTGCGCATCGTGGAGTCCAGCGAGGATCCCACGCTGTACGACACGGGCCACATCCCCAACGCCATCAACCTGCACTGGCGGCAGGACCTTCAGGACGCGGTGCGGCGCGACTGGATCACGAAGGAGGAGTTTGAGCGGGCCCTGGGGGCCAAGGGGATCGGCGACAAACACACCGTCGTCTTCTACGGCGACAAGAACAACTGGTTCGCCACCTACGCCTTCTGGCTGTTCAAGTACTACGGACACCAGGACGCCCGCATCCTCAACGGCGGGCGGGCCAAGTGGACGGCCGAGCAGCGGCCGATGACGAAGGATATGCCGCCCTTCCCCGCCGCGCCGTACCGGGCCAGGGATCCAGACCGGTCGATCCGCGCCTTCCGCGACGAGACCCTCCAGAAGCTCTCCGGCTCGGGCGTGGCGCTGGTGGACGTGCGGTCGCCGGAGGAGTTCCGGGGCGAACTGCTGGCGCCGCCGGCGTACCCGCAGGAGGGCGCGCAGCGGGGCGGCCACATCCCCCGGGCGCAGAACATCCCGTGGGGCCAGAACGTGCAGCAGGATGGCACCTTCAAGACGGTGGAGGACCTGAAGGCGCTGTACGAACCCAAGGGCGTGAGCGGGGACAAGGAGGTCATCGCCTACTGCCGCATCGGCGAACGGTCGTCGCTGACCTGGTTTGCCCTGCGCTACCTGCTGGGCTATCAGCGGGTGAAGAACTACGACGGCTCCTGGACGGAGTGGGGCAGCCTGGTGGGGGTACCGATCGAGAAGTAGGCGGGAGGCTGTCGAGCCAGCCGCACGGGCCCGGGCCTGCAACAGCGGTCCCGTGACTCCACGTGTGCGTCGCGACGGACGGGCGGTGGCGGACGTTACTGTCCGCGGGACGTTTGTTTGAGAACCGTCAGGACTTCCTCGGCGTGGCCTTCCGGTTTCATCTTCTCCCAGATGTGGGCGATCTTCCCGTCGGGCCCGATAAGGAAAGTGGTCTGCGCGTTCCCCCAATGGGTGCGGCCGGGTGGTTGCGCTCTACGGCGGGGGTTCCATCCGGTACACCGTGCCGGTGAAGAGTGCCACAAGTTCCCGGCGGCGCCGAATCTCGACCCGGTAGGTCCCCACGCGGCGGCCCAGGTACTCCTCGGTGGCCTCCGCGTCCAGGACGTCTCCCACGGCCACAGGACGGAAGTAGTCCATGCGCACGCTCAGCGCGACCGCAAAAACGCCACGGCTGTTGGAGGCCAGAGCGAAGGCTTCGTCGGCCAGGGTGAACAGGAATCCCCCATGCGCGATGCCGTGCGCGTTGAGGTGGTCATCGTTGACGGCCGCGCGCACGTGCGCCCGACCGTCGCCGGCATGGATCACCTCGATGCCCAGCCGATCCGGGAACGGGCTCATGCCACTTGCATTACACGCCGGGCTGGCTCATTCCTCGGGACGGGCAGGGGCGCCGGCACCGGCCTACTTCTTGAGTTTCGTGATCTTCGACCCCTCGAGCGTCAGGTTGTACATCAGGCCCTTCTGGCCGATGACGAAGCCCACGATGGGCTTGTTGACCTTCGACGAGTCGATCGAAGCGTCGGTCCCCAGGTCTATCAGCACCACCGACGCGTCGGCGCCGATCCGCCAGCCCTGACTGGCCTGAAAGCTGCTGAGAGCCTGGTCCTGCAGGAACACGATGATGATGTCCTTCTTCTGCGCGCCGAGCTGCAGCCCGATCGAGGCAGCCGCGATGCTGTAGTACGCCGCGGTCTTGCCGCGGATGCGGAGCGCGCCTTCGCCGTACTCTCCCCCGACCCCGATGCCGGCCTTGATGACCCCGGGGAACACCAGGACGCCCCTGGCAGTCTGGAGGAACTCCCGGGAGCCCTTGACCTGCTTCATGAACTGGTCCAGCACGGCGTTCACGCCCGCGTCGATTTCCTGGGCCGTTCTGGCATACGACGCCTGCGGCAACACCAGGCTCCCCGCGAGACAAAGACAGACCGCCCACGCGATGCTCTTCCAGAGATGCCACCCGCTCATCACGGTTCCCCCCTTCACCATCAGCCCTTCCCTACTATAACTCATTGATTCCCGCATCAGACCGCGGGCAGACACTGCTCGCCGCAGTCGACCCGGCGCGATGGGTCGAGTCCTCTCGAGCGGATCAGCGCAGTGGCCTGAGGAGCCTGCGTTCTCGGCAGGCCACCGCCGGGTCGACCGCACGAGGGAATTCCCGTGCGGCGGTGGTATTGGCTCCGCTGGCCTACCGGCAGACCACGCTGGGGCGGTAGACCCAGTGGATGACGGATCCCGAGCCGCCGCCCTGCGTCACGGCGCCGCTGCCGAACCTGGTCGACGTCCCCTTCACCATCGGTCCCTCCTCCGATCTCCCTGGTCAGGAAACCCACCGAATTATCTCGCGCGTGCCACCTTGCATGCACCGCCAGCGCATGAGCAGGCTCCGGGTACTCCATTTGGCAGCCCCTTCGTCTATCTCCTCTCCCCGGGGCGACGGAAAACCGGCTCAACATCTTGTCCTTCGCGTGCGCTCGGGAAGCTGCCAGGTGCGGCGCTGAACGGGTTGGGGGTGACAGAATCTGAGAAGATTCGGGCGGCCCCGGTGATATCTTGACAAAGCGCAGTCACTCCGCGTATCGTTTTGGAAAGACTCCACCCACCGCCGATGGTCACCGTCCGCTCCGCAGGCGGCCAAGCCAGCCGCTACTCTCGACTTGTGGAGGCGGAGGAGACGGACGACACAGATACGGCCCATCCCCACGAGTTGCTCCAGGTCGCGAAAGGAGGAGAACGGCGATGCGGAACACGGTGAACCTCCTGGTAGTGCTGAGCCTGACCGCGGCCATCGGCTTCGGCGCCGCCGGGGGGGTAGCGGCGCAAGGATCAGAGACGGTCGCCATTGCCCAGGGGGCTGACATCGAGACCGGCGACCCCCACGCCAGCTTCTCCATCCACACGCAGAACGTGCTGATCAACCTGTATGACCAGCTCATCGCGCGGGACGCATCGCTGCGGTTGAAGCCGGGGCTGGCCCTCTCGTGGCGGATCGTGGATCCCACCACCTGGGAGTTCGACCTGCGCCGTGGCGTCGTGTTCCACAACGGCGAGCCCTTCAACGCCCAGGCCGTCAAGTTCTCTTTCGAGCGGATGCTCGACCCGACCGCCAGGCTGCGCCTGGCCCAGTTCTTCAAGCTGGTCAAAGGCGTCACCGTGGTGGACGACTACCGGGTGCGCATCCACACGGAACGTCCCTGGCCCATGCTGGCGGCCACCGTGGGGCGATACGGGTTCATCGTGCCGCCCCGCTACGTGGCGCAGAACGGTCCGCAGGCCCTGGTCCGGCAGCCCGTGGGCACCGGCCCCTACCGGTTCGTGCGCTGGGTGAAGGACAGCC
Source organism: Armatimonadota bacterium (assembly GCA_016210785.1). Classification (GTDB taxonomy): domain Bacteria; phylum Sysuimicrobiota; class Sysuimicrobiia; order Sysuimicrobiales; family JACQTN01; genus JACQTN01. The sequence continues at coordinate 1,906 of JACQTN010000176.1, read as the reverse complement.
GCGTGGAGCTCGAAGCCAACAACAGGTACTGGGGCGGCGCGCCCTCGATCAAACGCGTGGTGGTCAAGATCGTCGCCAGCGAGTCCTCCCGGCTGGCCGAGCTGCTCTCCGGGTCGTCCCACCTGATCAACCTCATCCCTCCCGAAGTGTTCGGTCCCATCAGCCGCTCGCGGAACGCCAAGCTGGCGCCCGCCGACAGCGCCTCGATCTTCTTCGTCCTCCTGAACCTGGTGAACCTCCCGAAGGAGCGCCCCCTGGCGGACCGGCGGGTGCGGCAGGCCTTGAACTACGCCGTCGATCGCGACGCCATGATCAAGAGCATCATGCACGGCATCGGAGATCCGGTGGGCACCTTCTGCACCGCGGCCAGCGTCGGCTGCGACGCTTCGGTTACCCCGTTCCCCCACAGCCCGGAGCGGGCCAGGGCGCTCCTGCGCGAGGCGGGCTACGCGGGTGGCTTCGACATGACCGTGGCCACGCCCAGCGGGGCCTACCCGGGCGACCGCGACTTGACCCTGGCCGTGGCGGATCAGTTGAACAGGGTGGGGGTGCGGGCGGCGGTTCACGTGGATGACTACGCGGTCAACCTGCGCATGGTCATCGAGAAGAAGCTCCCCCAGGAAGCCACCTTCATCAGGATCACCGACCACGTGGGATACGCCGCGGTGATCGGCTTCTCGGGATTCCACTCCACCCGCGGGATCGTACCCCTGTGGGTGCCGGGCAACCGGGAGTTCGAACGGCTGCTGGAGACCGCCGAGGAGACGCTAGACGACGCCAGGGCGAAGGACCTGTACCGGCGCGCCCAGCTCCTGTTCAGGGAGGAAGCGCCGGCGATCCCGCTGTTCACGGCGCCCAACGTGTACGGCCTGCACCGGGACCTGGAGTGGACGCCCCGCCGCGACTTTCTGCTGACGATGTTTGATGCCACCTGGAAGCGCCGGTAGCGTCGGCGAGCGGCGGCAGGAATGATCGGGGGAGGGAGCGGGGTCGCCCGCTCCTCCCCGCACCACCGGACGTGCTGGTCCGCGGCTCCAGAGTGTCTATTTCGTCGTTCCTACTGAATCGTCAGGTCCTTTGATACCTTGTGGAGCAATTGGTTGACCCTCGCGATGACCTCCCCCGGAGGCTCTGGTGCTCCGGTCAGTTCGATCCGAATCCGAAACTTCGGATCATGGCCGGCCGCGGCTCTGAGGATATCTGCAATCATCTCTACAAAGTCTTGCAGTTGGCCCGGGCCCAGGTAGGCTTCAGCCGCCAGCTTGTCCTTAAGTGAGATGATCTTGGGCACAGGAGCTTCGGTCGGAATGCGCACCTTGATAGCCTGAGCGCCCCCAGCGTCACACGGCCACGGTCCGGAATCCAGCGTGCGTTCCAGGAGTCGAGTGCGGAAGGCACCATCGATCGCTTCCCGTACAGTTGCCCAGGGTAGCGACTTGCCAACCTTCTTGGACAAGGCCACCGAGATCACCAGGACGGTCGTGGCCCCGTCGGTCCACGCCTCTGGCAAGCTTTCCGGCAGGATGTCTGTTGGAGGAATAGGCGGCGGCGGCGCCTGAACGAAGGCATCCTCCGTTAGCAGACCCGCAGGGATCTCCTCAGCATAGACGCTTGCAGGCCCCGAGGTCAGCCAGAGCAGACCTTCTTTGACCGCTAAGTGAATAGCAGCCGCCACTACAGCTCGCTCAGCCTTCGGGATCGTGACGGGTTCCTCGTAGCCTTCCTTCGGCGTAGTTACGACACCTCCGCCTGAAAAGTATTCATACACGTTCTTCACGGAAATTTCGGGCGCTTTCCACAAGCCCGGAAGAGCTTCAGGCGGCAAAACGGCGGGCTGCACCTCGGTTAGCGTTGCGGCTTCCGGCAAGACGGCCTCAAGCGCCGGGTCCTTCAGGGTATTCTCGTC
>JACQTN010000167.1 GCA_016210785.1 Armatimonadota bacterium | reverse complement strand
GGGCCCTCAGAAGCTGAGTCGGTGGTGCCAAACCAGGAAGTACCTTGCAGAGGAGTGGCAGACGCCTCAGAAGCTGAGTGGGCGCCGTGGGCGACGCGGTGTCGGTGAGCGCGAAAGAATGGTGAACTGAGCGCAGGAGTGGCATGTGCCGGCGAGCACGGCGCCGTCAGTCCGGTGCAGGAACGTAGCACGTGCCGGTGCCGGAGGGGGGACTCCTTGCAGGATGTAGCGGACGCCCCCGGCGAGCCGACCGGGCCGTGGAAACGTAGTACATAGTAAGGAAGGAGGTCCGCGCGGGAGGAGCGAATACGTGGTCTGGTGTTTCCCACCCCGACGACCTCGTTCTTCCCCCGGGGGACATGGTTCTCTTTAACCCCTTGCAGACAACCTGCCAGCCAGCATGGACCGGACAACCCTGCGGGATGGCTGAATCGGACGCTATGCTGACCCTGAGGGCCCGGAGGAATTGCGAAGGAGGGCAACGATGACACGGCTCTCATGGTTGGTGCTCTTCATCATGCTTGCGCTGGCGCTGCCCGGCGCCGCGCAAACCTACCCCGACATTCAGGGCCACCCGGCCCGCCGGGCGATCGAGAAGCTGAGCATCAAAGGGATCTTGAGGGGCGGTGCCGACGGCCGGTTCCAGCCCGAGGCTTCCGTCTCGCGCCTGGAAGTTGTGCTGCACCTGACCCGGGCCCTCGGCCTGGAAGGGGATCCCCGGACGGTGCCCGCTTTCCGGGACCTGGGGGAGGTCCCCGTGGAGGCCCGGTCCGCCGTGGCCGCGGCGCTGGCGCTGGGCTTCGTCCCCCGTCCCAAGGTGGAACTGCGCAAGGGCAACGTGCTCTACACGCTGGCCGTGGAGAAGACCGTCTACGGCCCCACCGAGCCCGTGGGTATCAACTTCACCATCGCCAACACCGGGAAGGACACGGTGCAGTTCGAGTTCAGCAGCGGCCAGCAGTTTGACATCGTGATCCGCTCGGGGAACCAGGAGGTCGCACGCTGGTCCCTGGGCCGGGCCTTTACCCAGGCGCTCCTGACACTTCCCCTTGCACCCGGCCAGGCGTTCGTGTATCCTGATCCCAGGGCCCGATGGCTGCCGTGGCGCCAGCTGGACCAGAATGACCGGCCCGTTCCGCCAGGGGTCTATGACATCGTCGGGATCCATACGACGCGCAAAGATCCCACCTCGCTGTCGCTGGTCTTCCACAAGGGGCTCGTCACCGGCTTTCCCGACAACACCTTTCGCCCCAAGGCCGAGGTGACGCGCGCCGAACTCACGCAGTGGTTCCTGCGTGCGCTGGGGAGGGAGGCGGAAGCACTGACGGGCGCGTTCGCGCTGAACTTTGCGGACGCCGGCCAGGTCCCGCCGTGGGCCCGTGGGTACGTGGGGCTCGGCACGCAGTTGAAGGTCCTCCTGCCGTATCCAGACAACACCATCCGCGCCCATCGCCCGGCGACGCGGGCAGACGTGGCCGTGGCGCTGGACGCGCTGATGGAAGCCCATGGCAAGTATGACTACGTGCGGGGCACGCTGCGCGAGGTGAGAACGGGTAGTCCGAACCTGATCGTGCTGGCCGACGATCGCGCCGCGGTGCGCACGTTCAGGGTCTCTCCCGGCTCCCTGGTCTACCGCAACAACCGCAGCGTGCCCATCACCGACCTGAAGGTGGGGGACCGGGTCTTGATGCTGCTGACGGCGTCGGCGGCGGGAGAAGCGGCGTACATCGAAGCCACCGGACAGTAGCACCGGGGAGGTAGGGGAGAGCGTGAAGATCTTCGTGGACACCGCCAGCGTCAAGGAGATCCGCGACGCGCAGAGCTGGGGCATCCTGGATGGCGTCACCACCAACCCGACGCTGCTGGCCGGGGAAGGCCAGGATCCCCGGCGCGTGGTCGACCAGATCTGCGCCATCGTGAGCGGGCCCGTGAACGTGGAGGTGACCACCCTCGCCGCGGACGAGATGGTGAAGGAGGGCGCGGAAGCGGCTTCGTGGGCGCCCAACATCGTCGTCAAGCTCCCCATGATCAAGGAAGGTCTCAAGGCGGTGAAGGTCCTCAGCGACCGCGGCGTGCGCACCAACGTCACCCTCTGCTTCTCGGTGCCGCAGGCCTTGCTGGCGGCCAAGGCGGGCGCCGCCTACGTCAGCCCCTTCCTGGGGCGGCTGGACGACATCGGCCACGACGGCATGGAGGTCGTGCGGCAGGCGGTGGAGATCTACCGCACGTACGGCTACACTACCCAGGTGCTGGCGGCCAGCATCCGCCACCCGCGCCACATCGTGGAGGCGGCCCGTGCGGGCGCCCACGTGGCCACCGCGCCCTTCGCCGTCATCGAGCAGCTCTTCAAGCACCCGCTCACCGACATCGGCCTGGACCGCTTCATGGACGACTGGCGGAAGCTGCAGAAGGCGCTGGAGGCCGCGCAGGCCAGGGTGTAGGCGCACGACTCCGCGGAAAACATCCTCGACGCAGGCAGGAGCCCCAACAGACATGACCCGGCGCATCGCCACAATCACGCGTCAGGTGTGGGAGGTGGATCAGCTTGGCTCTCGCAGATCTTGAGGCCAAGACGCTGAACGAGCTCCAGGACGTCGCCAAGGAGCTCAACATCGGCAATTACCGCCGGTACCGCAAGCAGGAGCTGATCATGCGCATCCTGCAGGCGCAGACCGAGCAGACCGGGCTGCTGTTCCGCTCGGGCATCCTGGAGATCATGGCCGAGGGCTACGGCTTCCTGCGCGCCAGCGGTTACCTCCCGGGCCCGGAGGACATCTACGTCTCCCCCTCCCAGATCAAGCGGTTCGGCCTGCGCGTGGGCGACGAGGTCCTGGGACAGGTGCGCCCGCCGAAGGACAACGAGAAGTACTACGCGCTCCTGCGCGTGGAGGCCGTGAACGGGCTGGATCCGGAGCAGGCGCGCACGCGCGCTGGGTTTGAGCAGCTGACGCCGGTCTTCCCCCACGAGCGCATCAAGCTGGAGATCCCGGAAGGGGATCTCACCGTCCGCGTGGTGGACCTGTTCTCTCCGATCGGCAAGGGACAGCGCGGGATGATCGTCTCGCCGCCCAAAGCCGGCAAGACCACGCTTCTCAAGAAGATCGGGCAGTCGGTGGTGCGCAACAACCCCGAGATCTACCTGATGGTGCTGCTGCTGGACGAGCGGCCGGAAGAGGTCACCGACATGCGCCGCTCGGTGGAGGCGGAGGTCATCGCCTCCACGTTCGACCGCCCGCCCGAAGAGCACATCCAGGTCGCGGACCTGGTGCTGGAGCGGGCCAAGCGCCTGGTGGAAGGCAAGCGCGACGTGGTCATCCTGCTGGACAGTCTTACCCGCTTCTCCCGCGCCAACAACCTGGTTATCCCACCGTCCGGGCGGACGCTCTCCGGCGGTCTGGACCCGGCGGCGCTGCACCGGCCCAAGCGCTTCTTCGGCGCGGCGCGCAAGATCGAAGAGGG
>JACQTN010000166.1 GCA_016210785.1 Armatimonadota bacterium | reverse complement strand
GAGCAGCTGCGCCTGATGAACAATGCGCTAGAGGGGATTCCTCGTCTGCCATTCCACAGACAGCTCAGTCTGAACTGGGCGTGCAAGAGTCCAGCCCGTGTTGAAGAGGAGGGACAGTTCTCAACCGACACCAGACCCTGCCATGTTCCCGCACAGGTGAATGGCCTTGGCGGAGCCGCAGCTGGCGCAGCAGGCGGACTAGGGGCGAAGGCAGGCGCCGGAGCGGCGGCTCGCGGGCTTGGGCTGCCGGCGACCAGTGCGGTTGCCAAAGCCGGCGCGGCAAGCGCAGGCGCGGCGGCGGGGATCGGCGCTGTGAGTGGGCTCGCGGGAGGAGTTGTGGGTGGCATCGTCAGCGAGGCGGTGCAGAACGCAACCGAGAACAAGCCCTTAGCTGTTGGTGCCGGAACGCTCGCGGGCGCGGCGACAGGAGCCGCCATCGGCGCGGCAATCGGAAGCATTGTTCCAGGCGTCGGAACCGCTGCCGGAGCCATCATCGGCGGGGTGGCGGGCGCAGTTGGGGGCTTCCTCGCGAGCATCTGGTAATGACGGGCCGTGAGTTAACCGACCCGTCCTGGATGATCTCCGGAAGGCCAACGGCTGTGAGAATAGCGGGTGGCGGACGACCTGCAACGTGGGCTTCCGTCCTGGCGTGGTCTTGGATCCCTTCGCCGACGCCGGGACAACGCTGATCGTCGCGGCCCGCCTAGGCCGGGACAGCATCGGGATTGAACTGAACCCCAGCTACGTGGAATTGATCCGAAAGAAGCTGGCGTCCCTTTGAAGTCCTGGGACGGCCGCTGGGCGGCCAGACAGGGTACTACGACATCACTACTCCGGATGCCGGGCTCTTGCGGGACACTTGGGCATTAACTACCAAGTCTCGCGATCCCCAAAAGCAAATAAAGCTTAAATGATAAGACCGTCAGGTACCATCTCACGAGAGCAGGTATCCAGCTGCGCTCCAACGCTGCATATAGAAAATACGCGCTCATATGATAGAGGCCCCGACCTTTACCGCTCCACCGCCATCGCCACCGCCTCCCCGCCCGCCAGGCACACCGCGGCCACCCCCCGCCGCGCGTTCCGCCGCGCCATCTCGTGCAGCAGCGTGGTCAAGATGCGCGCCCCGCTGCACCCGATGGGATGCCCCAGGGCCACCGCGCCGCCGTTGACGTTGACCCGCTCTAGGTCCAGCCCCAGCGCCCGGCACACCCCGAGCACCACGACGGCAAAGGCCTCATTGATCTCGTACAGGTCTGCGTCGTCGCGCTGCCAGGACACCTTCTCCAGCAGCCGGCGGATGGCGTGCGCGGGGGCGATCGTGAACCACTCCGGCGCCATGGCGGCGCCCGCCTGCCCGACGACCCGCGCGAGCGGTGTCCTCCCCAGGCGTTCCGCCACGCCTTTCGCCGCCAGCACCACCGCGGCCGCGCCGTCGCTGATGCTGCTGGCGTTGGCCACGGTCACGGTGCCGTTCTCCTCAAACGCCGGGGGGAGGGTGGGGATGCGGTCAAAGTCCACCCGCCGCGGCTCCTCATCCTCGCCCACCACCACCGGCGCGCCCTTCCGCTGCGGTATTTCCACCGGGACGATCTCCGCGGCGAAGCGCCCGGCCTCCATGGCGTGGAGCGCACGCCGGTAGCTCATGCGCGCGAACTCATCCTGGTCCTGCCGGAGGATGCGGTGCTCGCGGGCCAGCAGCTCGGCGCAGCTGCCCATGTGCAGGTCCTTGTAGGCGTCCACCAGGCCGTCGCGCAGGATGCTGTCCACGATCTTGCCGTCGCCCATCCGGTAGCCGGTGCGCGCCCGCTCCAGCAGGTAGGGCGCCGCGCTCATGTTCTCCATGCCGCCCGCCACCACCACGTCGGCGTCGCCGGTGCGGATCGCCTGCGTCCCCAGCATCGCCGCCTTGAGGCCGGAACCGCACATCTTGTTGACCGTGGTGGCAGGCACCTGCTGGGGGAGCCCCGCGCGCAGCGCCGCCTGGCGGGCCGGGGCCTGCCCCAGCCCCGCGGCGAGCACGTTGCCCATGATCACCTCGTCCACGTCCTCCGGCGCCACGCCCGCGCGCCGCACCGCCTCGGCCACAACGATGCTGCCCAGCCGGGGCGCGGGCAACCCGGCCAGGCCGCCCAGGAACCTCCCGATGGGGGTGCGGACGGCGCTCAGGATGACGACCTCACGATCCATGGTCCGATGCTCCTTCCCCGGCGATTTCCGCTCCAGTCCCGCAGCCGCGCCCGCTCGGTCCCGGCAAACCCGGCTGGCCCCGGCAAATTGACATGATTTCCGGCCGCGTGCTAGAGTGGCATAAGTTATTGTATGCTAGAGAGATGCGGGCGGGCCAGAGCGCGGCCCGGGTGGGGAAAGGAGCAGCGCGTGCTGCACGGATTCGGGACCACCGCGGCAGGGCATCTGGAGATGGGCGGGTGCGACGCCCTGGACCTGGCGCGCGCCTTCGGCACGCCCCTGCACGTCCTCGACGAGGGCCAGATGCGGGCCAGCCTGCGCGCTTACCGTGAGGCACTGGCCGCCCATTATCCCGCGCCGTCGCGGCCGGTCTTCGCCTCCAAGGCCCTGTGCGTGGTGGCCACCTGCCAGGTGGCCCACCAGGAGGGGTTTGGTATCGACGTGGTCTCCATGGGCGAGATCCACACGGCCCGCCTTGCCGGCGTGCCGGCCGCGGACATGATTTTCCACGGCAGCAACAAGACCCCCGAGGAACTGCGGTACGCCTTGCGCGAGGGCGTAGGTCGCATCGTGGTGGACAATTTCTACGAACTGGAACTCCTGGATGAGATCACCAGGGAGATGGAGTGCGACGCGGAGGTCCTGCTGCGCCTCACCCCGGGCATCGAGCCCCACACCCACAAGGCCATCATCACCGGCGGGGTGGACTCCAAGTTCGGGTTCGGCATCCTGGGCGGCGACGCGGAGCAGGCCGTGCGCCGCGCCCTGGAACTGCCGCGGGTGCGCTTGCGCGGGCTGCACAGCCACATCGGGTCGCAGATCCTGGAAGTGGAACCCTTCGTGCTGGCCGCGGAGGCGATGATGGACTTCGCGGGGCGCATGAAGGAGCAGGCGGGGCTGACCCTTGCCGAGTTGAACCTGGGCGGTGGCCTGGGTATCCGCTACACGGAGGAGCACCAGCCGCCCGAGGTGGCCACGCTGGTGCACGCGCTGGGCGAGATCGTGGTCGCGCGCGCTCGCCGGTACGGGATCGCGCTCCCGACGCTCATGCTGGAGCCGGGCCGCTCCATCGTCGGGGAGGCCGGCGTCACCCTGTACACGATGGGCGCGGTGAAGGCGATCCCCGGCGTGCGCACCTACGTCTCGGTGGACGGTGGCATGTACGAAAACCCGCGCACCGCGCTGTACGACGCCAGGTACACCGCGGTGGTGGCCTCCCGTCCCAACGCGCCAGCCACGCAGACCGTGGCGATCGCCGGCCGCTGCTGCGAGTCGGGCGACGTGCTGATCTGGGAGGCCTCCCTGCCGGCGGTGAAGCCCGGCGAGATCCTGGCCGTCTTCTCCACCGGCGCCTACAACTATTCCATGGCCGGCAACTACAACCGCTACCCCCGGCCGGCCATGGTCATGGTCCGGGAGGGGGTGCCCCGGGTGGTGGTGGAGCGGGAGACCCTGGACGACCTGGTGCGAAAGGATGTTCCCCTCCCCGCGTAGAAGTCTCTAGTCCATGCTCGGGCTCGATCCGCAGACGCTGCTGTGGAGCTTCGGGGCGCTCCTCATCGCGGCGACGGTTCATGAATTCGCCCACGCCTACGTGGCGGACCGGCTGGGGGACGATACCCCCCGCCGGCAGGGGCGGCTCACCCTCAATCCCATCGCCCACCTGGACCTCATCGGGACCCTCATGATCCTGCTGGCAGGTTTCGGCTGGGCCAAACCCGTGGAGGTCAACCCCCGCAACTTCCCCGACTGGCGGCGGGGCATGCTGCTGGTGGCGCTGGCCGGACCCCTGGCCAACGTGACGGTGATCTTCGGGCTGGGGGTTCTTATCAAGCTGGGCGCGCTGGACACGCTGCCCACCACGCTCCAGCAGTTCCTGCTGGTCACCATCTGGATCAATGGCGTGCTGGCCGTCTTCAACCTGATTCCGATACCGCCGCTGGACGGCGCCAAGATCCTGGAGGGGGTGCTGCCGGCGCAGCATGCATGGTGGCTGGCGCGCTGGCAGCCCTATGGTATCCTGATTTTGATCGTGCTGGTGTACACGGGGATCACGGGCCGGATCCTGCGCCCCGCGGTGGGTGCGCTCGTGTACCTGGGAACAGGCTCGCGATGGTTCTGAGCGGGGGGACTCTATGGCCAAGCGCGGGAAGATCCTGAGCGGGATGCGGCCCACCGGCCGCATGCACCTGGGCAACTACGTGGGGGCGCTGCTCAACTGGGTGAGCCTCCAGGACGAATACGACTCCCACTTCATGGTGGCCGACTGGCACGCGCTGACCACGGCGTTTGACCGGACCGACCGGCTGCGCAGCGACATCGAGGACATGGTCGCCGACTGGCTGGCCGCCGGGTTGGACCCGCAGCGCAGCACCATCTTCGTGCAGTCGCACGTGCCCGAGCACTGCGAGTTGATGTGGCTGCTCAATGTGCTGACGCCCGTGGGCCAGCTGGAGCGCATGACCCAGTACAAAGAGAAGAGCCGCCGCGCCAGGGCCGGTGTGATGGCCGGATTGCTCAACTACCCGGTCTTGCAGGCCGCCGACGTGCTGCTCTACAAAGCCGCGCTCGTGCCGGTGGGCGAGGACCAGGTGCAGCACGT
>JACQTN010000160.1 GCA_016210785.1 Armatimonadota bacterium | reverse complement strand
GTCAAGGACACGCTGCTGGCGCTGGGCGCGGTGGCGGCGCGGTATCGGGAGCGGCTGCCCGTCACCGTGGTGGGCATCACCGGCAGCGTGGGCAAGACCAGCACGGCGCGCATGACCACCGCGGTGCTCGCCACGCGGCTCCACGTCGCGGCCACCAAAGACGACTGGAACGCGGAGATCGGCGTGCCGATGATGCTGCTGGGCCTGTCCGCACGCACGCAGGTGGCGGTCATCGAGATGGCCATGCGTCACCTGGGCGACATCCACTATCTGGTGGAGATCGCGCGGCCGTCCATCGGCGTGGTCACCAACATTGCCGAGTCGCACATGGAGCTGCTGGGCAGCCTGGAGAACATCGTCCGGGCCAAGGGTGAGTTGATCGAGGGGTTGCCGGCGGACGGTATCGCGGTCCTCAACGCCGCCGACCCGCTGGCCCTGGGGCTGCAGCGCCTGCACCGCGGGCGCGTCCTCACCTATGGGATGGAGAGCGCGGCCGCGGTGCGGGCGGCGGACATCACGGGTCATGCACAAGGATCCACGTTCCGCCTCATGACGCCCACCGGGACGATCGACATGGCGTTGCCGGTGCCCGGGTGGCATCAGGTGAGCAACGCGCTGGCGGCGTGCGCGGTGGCGACGGCGCTGGACGTGGACCTGGAGGGTATGCGCGAAGGGCTGGCGCGCTACACGACGCCCAAGATGCGCCTCCAGGTGATGCCGCTGGGCGCGATCGATCTCATCAACGACGCGTACAACGCCAGCCCGCTCTCCACGCGCGCGGCGCTGGCCGTGCTGGCAGAGGTCGCGGGCCCGCGGCGGAAACTGGTGGTCTTCGGCGACATGCTGGAGCTGGGGTCGCTGGCGGTGGCGGCGCACCGCGCCGTGGGCGATGAGATGGCGCGGGCACAGATCGCCGGCCTGGTCACCATCGGCGATCTGGCCCGGCACGTGGCGGAGCGGGCCCGGGCCGGTGGGGTGCCGGAGGTCGTGCAGGCGGGCACCTGGCAGGAGGGCGTTGAGGCGATCACGGCCATGCTGCGGCCCGGCGACGTGCTGCTGGTGAAGGCGTCGCGCGGGATGGCGCTGGAGCGGGTGGTGGAGGCGCTGGTGGCCCGGGTGGACCGGGTGGCGGCGCCGCCGGGGCGGCCGGAGGCATCGTCCAGCAATCGCCTCGGGTGCAACGGTTGAGGGCGTGCGCGATGGCGGAGAGCCGTCACGATGGATGAGCCCTTGCGCGCGGCGCTGCTGTCCGCCGTCCTGGTGCTGGTCGCCGGGCCATGGGCGGTGGCGCGCCTGCGCCGGTTTCGCCAGCGGATCCGTGAGGACGCGCCGGCGCGCCATCAGGGCAAGGAGGGCACGCCCACCATGGGCGGTGTGCTGCTGGTGGGCGCGGCGGTGCTGGCGGCGTTGGCCGCGGGGCCGAAGACGTGGCCGGCGGGCGTCGTGCTGGGGGCCACGCTGGGCTTCGGCGGCATCGGGGCGCTCGACGACTACCTGGCCGTGACCCGTGGCCGCAACCTGGGGCTGCGCGCCCGGGAGCGCCTGGCTCTCCAGGTGCCGCTCGCTCTGGCGCTGGGGGCGTACGCCGCGTCGCGCGTGGGTTCCATAGTGGCCGTGCCGGGTACCGGCCTGACGCTGGACCTGGGCCGGCTGTACCCGGTCTTCGCGCTGCTGTACATCGTGGGGTTTGTGAACGCGGTCAACCTGACCGATGGGCTGGACGGGCTGGCGGCGGGCACGGTGGCGGTGGCGGCGGGGGCGTACGCGCTGCTGGCGGCGCGCGGCGGTCGGCCGGACGTGGCCGCGGTGGCGGCCGCGGTGGCCGGTGCGTGCGCGGGGTTCCTGTGGTTCAACGCGCACCCGGCGCAGGTCTTCATGGGCGACGTGGGGTCCAACGCGCTGGGCGCGGCGCTGGCTGCGCTGGCCATGGTGACCAAGACGGAGTTGCTGATGGTGGTGGTGGGCGCGGTGTTCGCGGCGGAGGCGCTGTCGGTGCTGCTCCAGGTCGCCTACTTCCAGACAACCGGGGGCAAGCGTATCTTCAGGATGAGCCCGCTGCACCACCACTTCGAGCTGGCGGGGTGGGCGGAGACGCAGGTGGTGGTGCGGTTCTGGCTGGTGGGACTGGCGGCGGCGGCGGTGGGGCTGGTGCTGGCGGGGCGCGTGTGAGGGCTGGCGTGCGACCGATGTCAAAAGACAGAATGCCGGAGCACCTGCGCGGGAAGAACGTCCACGTCGTGGGCCTCTCGGGGACGGAGGGCTCCACGGTGGTGGACTTCCTGGTGGGCCGCGGCGCGACGTCGCTCGTGGCCCACGACTTCCTCTCGCGCCAGGTATTTCCGGAGAACTTCCGCCGCCACCACCAGTGGCTGCCGGAAGGGGCGCAGGAGGAGGCGATCCGCCGCATCCTGGCCTGCCCCATCGCCTACCGCTTCGGCGACGACTACCTGAAGGACATCCTCACCGCCGACGTCATCTTCGCCACGCAGGCGTGGTTCCGTTACCCCCAGAACGCGCCGCTGCGGGAGGCGCAGCGGGCGGGCATCCCCTTCAGCAGCATGACGCATCTATTCTTCGAGACCTGTCCGTGCCCCATCCTGGGCGTCACCGGCACCAACGGCAAGTTCACCACCGCGGTGCTGATCGAGCAGATGCTGCGCCGCGCCGGGCACCCCGTGGTCTTCAGCGGCAACGACCGCACTCACGTGCCGATGCTGTACCGCCTGGACGAGATCACGCCGCGCCACTGGCTCGTGCTGGAGATCAGCAACCGCCAGCTCATCGGGCTCCCGTACAGCCCGCGCCTGGCCGTGGTCACCAACGTGGTGCCGCACCACCTGGACGACCACGGCTCCATGGAGGCCTACGCGGAGGTCAAGCGCACCATCGTGCGCCACCAGGGGCCGGATGATCTCGCCGTGCTCAACTTCGACAACCCGCACACGCGGGTCATGGGCGAAACGTGTCGGTCGCGCGTCCACTACTTCAGCCGCACGCAGCGCGTGGCGTGGGGCGCCTGCGTGGAGGATGGCCAGATCGTGATCGTTGACGGCGACCGCCGTGAGCCCATCGTCCTGGTCGCCGACCTGCGCGTCCCTGGCGCGCACACCGTGGAGAACGCGCTGGCCGCGTCGGTGGCCGCCCACCTGGCCGGCGCGCCTGCCGATGCCATCCGCGGCGCCCTGCGCGAGTTCCGCGGGCTGCCTTACCGGCTGCACCTGGCCGCGGAGGCAGACGCTGTGCGCTACTATGAGGACTCCCTGGCCACCAACCCGAGCGCGGCCGCGGCGGGCATCCGGGCCATGGACCGCCCGGTAGTGCTGATCGCCGGCGGCGTGCGCCGCGATGCCACGCCCGACGACTTCCTGCCCATGGTGGAGGCTCTGGCCGCGGGGCGAGTGCGGGGCGTGCTGCTCATCGGCGCGACCGGGCCCGTGCTGGAGGCGGCGCTGCGCCGCTGGCCGGGCGGCAACCCGCCGCCGGTGCACCGGTGCCGCACGCTGGAAGCCGCGGTGGACGTGGCGCAGACCCTGGTCCACCCGGGTGACGCCGTGCTGCTGTCGCCCGGGTGCGAGAGCTTCGACCTGTTCAGGGACTACCGGCACCGCGGAGACCGCTTCCGGGAGCTGGTGGAAGGGCGGGCGCGGACACCGGGCGGTGCAGAGGACGCGGGCGGCACGGAGCATTCCGGCAGCGCGGAGGACCCGCGTACTGCCGCGTGTGGGGAGGACTCCCCCCTCACCCTACCCTCTCCCCCGGCGGGAGAGGGGTGAGAGGTATTCCTGGGATGGAGATCCTGCACCGCCGCACGCCCGACTACGGCCTGTTCGCCGTGGTGGTGGCGCTGGTGGCCATCGGCGTGGTGATGATCTACAGCGCCAGCTCCATCGTGGCCCAGGAGCAGTTGCGCGACAGCGCCTTCTTCCTCAAGCGCCAGCTTACCTGGGCCGCGCTGGGCATCGTGGCGATGGCGGTCGCCATGAGGGTCCACTATCAGAAGCTGCGGCGCTACACCTTCGTCTTCTTGTTGATGGCCGTGGTCTTTATGATCATGGTGCTGGTGCCGCCCTTCGGCCGCATGGCCGGTGGCGCCCGCCGCTGGCTCACGCTGGGC
>JACQTN010000169.1 GCA_016210785.1 Armatimonadota bacterium | reverse complement strand
TCCATAAGTCACTCGTTGTCATTTGTCAGTGGTCAGTTGTCCGTTGGACCTAGGGGTAGCCCCTCGGTTATTCATGCAACTGACTACTGACAACGGACAACTGACCGTGTCTCCGTCTCCTTGCCCCTTGCCCCTTGACCCTCGGCCTACCACCAGCGCTCTCGGGCGTTCGTAAGGATTTCTACTCCCGTGTCCGTGACGACGAAGTTCTCCTCGAACTGGGCTCCGCCGAAGTCCCTGCGGCTGGTCCGGTACTCGACGGCCAGGTACATGCCGGGTTGGATCACCGTGGAGTCGCCCTTCATGAACCACGGCCCTTCCCACATGAGCCCCAGGCTGTGTCCGAAGGCGGTGAAGCCCTTGCGGGCATCTCCCGCGGCCACCGTCTTCAGCTCACCGACCTCCTCCAGATAGGACTGGCCCACGGCGGCCACCTGCTCGGCGGTTACTCCCGGCTTGATGGCGTCGATCACCCGTGTGACGCATTCCACGGGGAGATCGAGGGTTCGCCGCTGCTCTTCCGTTGGAGCGCTTCCGACCACCGTGGACCTGGATAGATCGAAGTAGTAGCCCTGGTAGGCGCCGATCAGGTCAAGGTGGAAGATGTCGCCCTTCTCCAGCTTCCGCGTGTGGTCGTAGGTTGGCAGACGGGCGTAGCCGTAGGCCCAGGAATTGGGGCCGGAGGAGACAGGCACGCTGTAGATCGCCACCCCGCTGGCCACGAGCTCGGCCACGCCGGTGGAAGCTATCTCCGCCTCGGTCTTGCCGGGCGCCGCGTTCTCCATTATCGTGGAGATGGCGCGGGAGCCGATCTCGCAGGAGCGCCGGATTATCTCCAGCTCGGCCGGGCTCTTGATCATCCGCATGCGCCCCAAGATGTCGTCCGCCTCCTCGAACTGTGCATCGGGCAGCGCGGTGCGGAGCTGTGTGAAGAAACTGTACGGCAGCACGTCGGCGCCCACTATCCCGAGCCTCCCACGCGCAAGGCCCTTCTCCTTTACCACCTCGGCGACCAGGCCTACCAGATCGAACGCCATCCGCACGTCGTCCACCGCGACCAGGTCCTCCCGGTAGTACTGGAGGTCCACCAGGAGCGTTGGCTCCCCGGACGAGGGCATGACGACGCACGAGTGTGCCCTGCCGGTCCAGTGGGGCGGGAAATCGGGTATGAAGGGAAACTGGCTGTAGTGGTTGGCCAGGTACAGCACGTTGGCGTGGCGATCCACCGTGCTGCCGCCGCGCGACCAGACCAGCAGCCCATCCAGCCCCCTGGCTCCCGCCTCCCGCGCTGCCGTGACCTGCCTCTGCTTGAACTCCTCCTTCGGAATAGACGGTTCAGAACCCATGTCTTGTTTCTCCACCTTTCGACCATGTATTCGGTGATTCAATAAGAGTTAGACGTACGCGCTCCAACGTGCCCATTTTAGAGCAATCTATCGTTGCCGACCAGACATTGTGTAGGGGCGCATGGCGTGCGCCCGCGGTTGTGGGCCACCAGCGCTGGGGATGGGGCGGTGGTGCCGCAGGAATTGACAATCGGGGGCGATGTGCCAACGCGGCCCACGGGCGGACGCCATCCGCCCCTACCCGATGCCACACTCCTTTCCACCTGCCTCTACCCGTATCACCGGTCGGAACGAATGCCCGCCTGCCCGATGAACACGTCCATTTGCGTGAAAGCGCCGAGCAGATCCCTCGCCATGCCTTCCACCCTCAACAGCGCCGATCTAAAGTTTTTGAGCGCCGCGGCGTGTTTGCGCTCGAGCGAGTCGAGGACCCAGGAAGCGTCGCCGTCCGAGGAGGCCAGGGCAGTATACTCTCCGTACACGTCGGTGCAGGCCGCCAGCCGGTCCGTACCCCAGTTGAGGTCCTTCCGGTCGGGGTCCAATCTCTGTAGAAACTCGCTCTGGTACGTCGTGCAACTGTAGTTGCGCCCGAACTTCGGGGAGAAGACGCCCTCCAGCGCGGCGGCCGCGGCCATCCGGTCGCCTGCCTCCAGCGCAGCCAGGGCCCGGGCTAGCGCCCGCGCGTCGTTCGCGTAGTGCTCGTGGTGGAGGGTGGGGCTCTTTCCCCTCTCCCCGCCGAGGGTGAGAAGATTTCGATTCAACGCTCCGGCCGCTTGCATGAGAAGCGTGGACACGCGGGATTGGACGTCCGCGCCAGCAACGAGGCCCTCCGCCTCCTTCAGCCTCCTCTCCACCCGCTCTGCCTCGCCCACGGCCCGCTCGATAAGGTCCCGAGTTCGGGTGATAGCCTCTTCCTCTTCAGGATGCGGCTGCACATTACCTGCGTCTTCTTCGCTCACCACAGAGGGCACGGAGGACACAGAGAAACTTAGGGTCTTCTCAACCCTGATCCCCTCTGTGTTCTCTGTGCCCTCTGTGGTGAATCCGGCCCACGGCTTGGGAACCAGATTGGCAAGGCTGGCGGCCAGGTCGCGTAGGGGACTGCTGAACGCGTAGGGGAGGAGGGGGCGGGAGGCCAGTTCCAGCGTCAAGCGCCTGAACACCTCGACGGTGGCCGGTAGCTTGTCGCGACCGAAGTTGTCCGCGTTGTCGTACTGCGTGTGGTAGATCTGCTCGGTGAAGTCCGACTCCGACCAGCCGTTCTGAATGGCCGAAACCCCGGCCGTGGCGTACGGCCAGGCATCCGTCCAGACGGACGGCGGCACGCCGAAGCTGAAGCCCCCCGGATAGCCCGCGAGCGGGCCGATCCGGGCGCAGGCCTCCTCGACGAACTCGCTCAGATCCGGCGTGCTGGCTACCACAAAGTCCCGATCGTTCGGACAGCAGACCTGGTCGAGGTTCACGTACGCCGCGATCTTGCCGGCCCAATCCGGATGCTCTCGGGTGATCAGCCAGTGGGAGCCGAGGCAGAAGTCGAAGTCGGTCCCAACCGCCCCGAACTCCTCCGCATCGTGGGCGACGAAGACGACGGTTCGCCTGGGCCGCTCGTCCGAATTAACCATCGACTTAGCTATGGCCATCAGCACGCCCGTGCCGGAGGCGTTGTCGATGAAGCCGTGGAACCAGGCGTCCAGATGGGAGCCAACTAGCACGTACTGGTCGGGCCAGGTCGTCCCACGGACGACCCCGACGACGTTGTTGCCGGTGGCGCCGGGCAGAAGCGCCGCGTTCAGGCGGACGGTCGCCTCCATGGGACCCCGGGCAAGTATTTCGGCCATCCGCTCGCCGTCGGTCTTGGAGACGTTGACGACAGGAATCGATTCGCCCAGCTTCGAGTTGTGGCAGTTGAGGGCCCCGGGCGCCTGGGCGAAGTTGGCGCTGCTGTAGACGATGGCGGCCACGGCCCCGCGGCTGGCCGCCTCCGTGACGGGGAAAGATACCCACGCCCCGTCGCCGAAGGTCCAGTCGAGGAGGACTATCTTGCCGGACGGATCAACCCGAGAGAAATCCTGAAGCCTACCGCTGCCGGCCCGTACAACCTCGGCCCTTATTCCCACGGGAGGCGTGCCGACCACGCCGCCGTAGGTTGAGGCAATGGCGCTCCAGGGCTCGGGCGAGTGCACGTCCAGCGAGGCGCCACGGAAGTCCCACCCGACTACCGGAAACTGCTCTATACGCACCTCCTCCAGCCCGATTCGTCGCATCTCGTCGCGCAGATAGGTGGCGGTATCCAGGGCGGCCCGGCTTCCCGCGGGCCGGAAGCCCAACTCCGTCGCCCCGAAGCCGGAGACGGTGCACATGACTTTGTACGCGTAGTTGTGCAGCTCGGGGAGCCGGTCGGTATCATCCTGTCCGGGCATGTGCGGACTCCTTCCGTGGTCACGTTGGGCGGGCGTGCCGGCCTCCATCATAGCATACGCACTGGTGGCGGGCAATCTTGTTGGGCTTGCAATGGGGGATTCAAAGGAGTATGATAACCGTGGGGCTCAGCCCCTGTGACCGGGTATTCAGCCAGTTTGTGTGGTATGATTTACCAGGCAAGTGATGAAATAAATATGTGGGTCCTTACCCTCGACAACACGCATCCGTTGCCGGGTCAACTGCAGAGACGCAGTTTGAAGATGATGTGGATCCGAAGGAGGAGATAGCAACGGAGCTTCGGAAAGGCGCTCGCTTCAACTACCAGGCGCCGGCCGGCCAACTGAAAGTGAGATTCCATAGCACGCAGGAGATACGCGCTTCAGCGGAGAAGCGCGGCTTCCCCACGGCATTCGGCGATTATGGCTTCGTCCTGTCGGCGAAGAGTATTAAGGAGGGCTCAACGTGGAGCTTCCAGTTCGCGTCAAGGAGTCGTACGAAGTGAACAACGAGAAACTGGGCCGCTGGATCCGCGATGTGGCGGAAATGTGCCAGCCCGACGCGATCCGCTGGTGCGATGGCAGCCCAGGGGAATACGATCGCCTGATGTCAGACATGGTTCGGCGTGGGACGGCTACCCCACTTGCCAAACGACCCAACAGCTTTCTTTTCCGGTCCGACCCGAGCGACGTGGCGAGGGTGGAGGATAGGACCTTCATAAGCTGCATTACCTACGACGAGGTCGGCCCGACGAACAACTGGATCAACTGCGACGACCTCAGGCGTACTATGACCGAGCTTTACAGGGGTTGTATGCATGGCCGCACCATGTATGTTATTCCCTTCTCGATGGGGCCGCTCAACTCGCCCATGGCTAAGATCAGTATACAGGTCACCGATAGCCCCTACGTCGTGTGCAGCATGCACATCATGACCCGCGTCAGCCCCAAAGTTCTGGAGGCCCTCGGGGCGGATGGCGACTTTATCAAGTGCCTGCACTCCGTTGGCGCTCCGTTGGCGCCGGGCGAGGAGGACGCCCTCTGGCCCTGCGCTCCCATAGAGCAGAAGTACATCAGCCACTTCCCGCACGACGACGAGATCTGGTCCTACGGCTCCGGCTATGGCGGCAACGCGCTCCTGGGCAAGAAATCCCTGGGCTTGCGCATCGCCTCCGCCATGGCCCGGCGCGAGGGCTGGATGGCCGAGCACATGCTGATCCTCGAGCTGGAGCTGCCCGGCGGCGAGCTGCACTACGTCGCGGCCGCGTTCCCGTCCGCCTGCGGAAAGACCAACCTCGCGATGCTGGTCTCGCCGCTCGAGCACAAGGGCTACAAGGTGCGCACCATCGGCGACGACATCGCCTGGCTGCGGCCGGGTCCGGACGGCCGGCTCTGGGCGGTGAACCCGGAGGCCGGCTTCTTCGGCGTCGTCCCCGGCACCGGGCCCGAGACCAACCCGAACGCGATGGCCACGATCAGGACCAACACGATCTTCACCAACGTCGCGGTCACGCGCGACGGGATCCCCTGGTGGGAGGGCAAGGACAAGAAACCGCCGAAGGACCTGCTCGACTGGCAGGGCCGGCCGTGGAACGGCACCGACAAGGCGGCGCATCCCAACTCGCGCTTCACGGTACAGGCGCGTCAGTGCCCGAGCATTTCGCCGAAATGGGAGGATCCGCAGGGCGTGCCGCTGTCGGCGCTCGTCTTCGGAGGCCGGCGCGCGCGGCTGGCGCCGCTCGTGTTCGAGGCGCGCGACTGGGAGCACGGCGTCTTCGTGGCGGCGACGATGGGCTCGGAGACCACCGCCGCCGCAACGGGCAACGTCGGCGTGGTGCGGCGCGACCCGATGGCGATGCTGCCGTTTTGCGGCTACAACATGGGCGACTACTTCGGGCACTGGCTGCGCATGGGCCAGGCGCTCGAGAGCCCGCCGCGGATCTTCCACGTCAACTGGTTCAGGCAGGGCCAGGATGGCCGTTTCCTGTGGCCCGGGTTCGGCCAGAACCTGCGTGTGCTGCTGTGGATGATCGATCGGATCAAGGGCAAGGCGGGCGCCGTCGACACGCCGATCGGCAAGGTCCCGCGTCCCGAGGACCTCAACCTCGAGGGCCTGAATGTACCTGACTCCGACATGAAGGCGCTGCTCGCGGTCGACCGCGAGGAGTGGGCCGCCGAGGTGCCGGAGATCCGCGCCTTCTTCGACCGCTTCGGCGAGCGCCTGCCGCCGCCGCTCTCGCACTCGCTCGACGCGCTGGCGCAGCGGCTGGGGGTTACAGCGACGGCCTGAGCGCCTGTCCGGCCGTCGCCCGACCAGCTCGGGCTCACTGCCGGTGCGGAAGGTGATCGAGATGGGGGCGGCGATCGCGGACGGTCTGGCCGCGGCCCACGCCAAGGGCATCGTGCACCGGGCGCTCAAGCCCTCAAGTGCCGCCCGGCCGATCATTGCAGCCTTCGCGCCTAGGACCCGGTAAGGCAGAATGGTGTATTCTGTAAGGCGGAGGTTGTCCGCCCATGCCCCATCCCGCCGCGCTCGAGGCCACCGTGACATCGAAGGGACAAATCACGCTCCCGAAGATGCTGCGCGAGCGTCTGGGGCTGAAGCGAGGAAGCCGGATCCGTTTCCGCGTGGACGCCCATGGAAGGCTGCAGGGCGAACCGATCCTCTATGACCTCGAGGATCTGTGGGCGATGGCCGATCAGGCCCGCCGGCCGAAGCGCGCGATGACCAGCGATGAGATGGACGCAGCCAAGGCGCGGAGGCGGTGGTGATTGTCGTCGACACGAACATCTGGGCCCGCGCACTTCTGGGTGACCATCCGGGGCAGTCGTCCCGCGCTCGCCGGGCGCTCGCCGTAGCGCGCGGCAAAGAGGGCGTATTCGTGCCCATCGTCGTCCTGGCGGAGCTCTCCTGGGTGCTGCGGGCCGCCCGCTGGGAGCGCGAGCGGATCCTCAAGGCTCTCGAAAGCCTCCTTCACACGCGGGGTGTGACGACCGAGGCCCCCCAGGTCGTACAGGCAGCCATCGATGCGACGCGGAAGGGCGGCCGCGGAGGATTCGCCGACCATCTCATCGCTCAAGTCGGCTTCACCAACGGCTGCCGCGAGGCCCTGACCTTCGATGCGCTCTTCGGAAGAGGGCAGAAGGTACGCCGGCTGCCGTGAGGAGCACGGAAATGGGCCGCGGGAACTCCGTCGGCGCCTGCGCACTCGTGTTTCGCGCCGCCGGCAGCGAAGGCTCGACCGAGAGACAGCCGTGAGCCTGCCCGCCGGCGCGCGCCTCGGTCCCTACGAGGTCCTGGCTCCCCTGGGCGCCGGCGGCATGGGGGAGGTGTACCGCGCGCGCGATACGCG
>JACQTN010000008.1 GCA_016210785.1 Armatimonadota bacterium | reverse complement strand
GTGGGAAGCCGGGCCTGCGCATGACCGAACCATGATTTCCCAGATGCGCTCCTAGACTCCGCCCGTACCCTCACCCGCCGCCGCGGGCGATGCCTCGGCGCCCACCCACCACCCGCCGCTCTCCCACACTTCCTTCTTCCAGATCGGCACCCGCTGCTTCAGGCTGTCGATCAGAAAGCGCCCCGCCTCAAACGCCTCCCCGCGGTGGGGCGATGAGACGGCGATCGCCACGCTGACCTCGCCCACCTCCAGCCGGCCCACGCGGTGCACGATGGCGGTCTTCACCAGCGGCCACCGCGCCCGCGCTTCCTCCACCAGCCGGTTCATCTCCGTGAGGGCCAGGGCCTGGTAGGCCTCGTACTCCAGGTGATCCACGCGCAGCCCGCGCGAGTTGTCCCGCACCGTGCCCAGAAAGAGGACCACGGCGCCGGCCAGCGGGTGGCCGACGCGGCGCAGCACGTCGTCCACGGCGATCGGTCCTTCCACCAGCGCCACGTCGTCGCCGCCGCTCACCGGCGGGATCAGCACCACCTCGTCGCCCGGGGCCAGGCGCGTGTCCGCGGGAACGTAGGCATCGTTGATGGCGTAGCCGGCCGGCGGCGGCAGGTCCCGCAGCCGCGGGTGGAGCGCGCGCAGGTGATCCCACACCTGGTGCGGCGTCGCGCCGTCCGGGAGATCCACGGCCAGGCTGGCCGACCCCACGGCCTCGCGGTAGGACGCGTAGGCCCGCACCTGAACCCGCATGGTACTCCGACCTCCGTGCGCACCCATGCTCCCCGCGCGCCGCACGAGCGAGCAGCGCCGGGTTCCCGCTCATTGTAGCACACGCCGCACGCGTGCCAGAACCTCCGCGCCCGGCCGAGCGTAAGGACTGGTGAGAGGGAGGGGATGCTCATGCGGACGCATGCCGCCCCGATGCGGACCTCCAGGGGTGCCGTGGCGGGCGTGATCGTGGCGCTGCTGCTGGTGCTGTTGCCCGCCGCGCCGGCGCATGCGCAGCTCATCAGCACCGATGAGGAAATCCGCATCGGCCGGCAGGTGGCCCGGGAAGTGGAGGCCGAGTACGGGGTCGTCCACGATCCTGCGCAGACGGCCGCCATCGACGCCATCGGCCGGCGCCTGGCGCAGTTCTCAGACCGCCCCAATCTGCCCTACACCTTCAAGATCCTCCGCGTGCGCGAGGCTAACGCGCTCTCCATCCCCGGCGGGTTCATCTACGTCACTGCGGGGATGCTGCGCTTTGCGCGCTCCGAGGAAGAGCTGGCCTTCGTGCTGGGGCACGAGGTGGCGCACGCCGCCCGCCGGCACGGCGCGCAGCTGCTGGAGCGCGACTTCTACTTCAGCATCGTGATCCGCGTGCTCTTTGGACAGGACATGAGCGCGGCGCAGATCGCCAGCTTCGCGCGGGCCCTCGTTCAGCGTGGCTACTCCCGCGAGATGGAGTTCGACGCCGACCAGTCCGGGATCACGTACATGCGCCGGGCGGGCTACAACCCGGTGGCGGGCCTGACCTTCCTGGACCGGCTGCGCGTGGCCTCCGGGCGCGACCCCTCGTCCTTCGAAGTGCTCTTCCGCACCCACCCGGCGCTGTCCGACCGGGTGGCGCGGGTGCGCCAGCAGCTTCGCGAGATGGGCTACCCGGTGGCGCGGACGCCGGCAGAGCCGCAGCGCGCCACGGTCCCTCCCCAGCAGTCGCCGGCCCCCACGCCGGCGATCGCGCCGTCGCGGTCTCCCGGAGAGGTGCGCTGAGAAGCCCGGTGCGGAACGTGCGATGATACTCCCGCGAAAGGGAGCACGACGCCGACCGGCACGGCATCATCTACGTGCACCGGCGGGGTACGACCCCGTGCCGGGCATGGCGGTGCTGGATCGCCTGCATGGATTTCCGAGACGCGCTGCTGGGGAGCGGGGGCGGGAGGAGCCGGTGCGCGGGCGCCGAAGAGTGCGCCCGGAGGGTGCGATCCATGCTGCGCGTGCTCAACCCCTACGCCGCGCCCGGCGTCTACCGCAAGGCACAACTCCACTGCCATACCGCGGCCTCTGACGGCGCGTTTGCGCCGGCCGACCTGCTGGCGCGGTACCGCGCGGCGGGCTACGCCTTCGTGGTCATCACCGACCACGAGCGCATCACCTACTGCGAGACGCTCAACGACAGGGAGTTTCTGGCGCTGCCCGGCATCGAGACGCGGGTCACCCGGTGGATCCCGCCGCTGGGACCGCACCTGGGCCGGCTCCTGGTGCAGGGTGTGGACCAACGCCCGGCCCGCGACGCGCAGGCCTGCATCGACGCCACGGCGGCGGCGGGCGGCCTGGTGGTGATGAATCACCCGTCGTGGACCGGCAGCGCGTGGACCGGCCACTGGTCGGTGGAGGACCTGTGCCGGCTGCGCGGCTACCACCTGGTGGAGATCAGCGGCCCGCACTCCCACTCGCCGGACGATGTGCGGCGGTGGACCGCGGCGGTGCGACACTGGGGACCGGGCGCGGCGCCGGGCGGCATCGCGGTGGACGACTGCCACCGGGCGGATCAGTTCAACGTGGGATGGGTGATGGTGAAGGCCGCGGACGTCACCGCGGTGGCGCTGCGAGAGGCGCTGCGGCGCGGGGCGTTTTACGCCAGCACCGGGCCGGCCGCGGAGTTCGGCGCGGGCGATGGCGAGGTCTGGGCGCGCGCCGCGCGTGAGGCCACCGTCCACTTCTTCGATGGCCACGACCACCTGCTGGTGGCCCGGCCGGGTCCGCAGGCGCGCTATCATCCCCACGGCGGGGAGCGCTTCGTGCGGGTGGAGGCCCGCGCACCCGACGGGCGCACGGCGTGGTCGCAGCCGTTCTGGGTGCTGAGAAGCTGAGTCGGTGGTGCCGATCCAGCGTACTCCTTGCAGAACGAAGCAGACGCTCAGAAGCTGAGTGGGTGGTGCCAAACAAGCGAGCTCCTTGCAGAACGAAGCAGACGCTCAGAAGCTGAGTCGGTGGTGCCGATCCAGCGTACTCCTTGCAGAACGAAGCAGACGCTCAGAGGTCTAGCCAGCGGGTATGATGCGCGGCGAGATCCGCCGTTCGTAGAGGCAGGCGGTCGCGACGGCACGAGGAGACCATGGTTGAGCGGAGCAAGGACTGGTTCGAGCAGGCAGAGAGAGACCTGCAGACCGCACGCTGGCTGGTGGACGGCGGGTTTCACGAGTGGGCCTGCTTCATCTGCCAGCAGGCGGCGGAGAAGGCCGCCAAAGCGGTCTACCAGAAGTTGAACGGAGAGGCGTGGGGGCACGCGGTCGCCGCGCTGCTGGGCGGACTGGAAGGGCGCGTTCACGTGTCCGAGGCTATCATTGCCTGCGGCCGGATGCTCGACCGGTTTTACATTCCGGCGCGGTACCCCAATAGCTGGGAGAGAGGCGGCCCAAAGGACTACTTCGCCCGCCAGGACGCGGATGATGCGATCCGTTGTGCAGAAGAGATCCTACGGTTCTGTCGAGATTTTCTGGCTCGATAGCGGTGAGGCCATGCGGAGGCTGCGGGTCGCGGCCGGGCGGCTTGTCGCCGAGCGGTCGGACGTGGCCGCCGTCTATGTGTTTGGTTCGCTGCCGGAAGGACGCGCCGTTCCCGGCAGTGATGCGGACGTACTGATTTTGTTGCGCGAGTCGGACCGGCGGTGGCTCGACCGGCCGGTAGAGTTTGCGCCGCACTTTGCGGACGTGGGACTCCCGGTGGACGTCTTCTGTTACACCGTGGAAGAAGCGAGGGCCAACAGGATGGCCAGCCACGCGCTGGCGCGCGGCGTGTGGCTGGCGGGTCGCACGACGACGCCCGTGTGATCAGCCGGCGCCCAGCCGTGCGGTGATCTCCGCGGCGATCCTGGCCGCACCGCCGGGGCCGCCCATCCGCTCGCGTCCCACCCGCCCGCGGCGCTCGCGCTCCTGCGTGTCGGACAGCAGGAGCG
>JACQTN010000037.1 GCA_016210785.1 Armatimonadota bacterium | reverse complement strand
GCCCAACGTCCTGTGCGCGCTCAACTTCGACAGCGTGGGCCACCACCAGGAGCGGCTCAAGTCCAGCCTGGTGTTCTACCGTATCCCGGACTCGCTGCCGACCTACATCAACGACCTGGGACTCTGGCTCCTGGACCACCTGCCCAAGGAGGCCGCCTGGCCCTTCAAGCAGGAAGGGATCATCCCGCTGGTCTCCTTTGTCAGCGTCCCGTACGGCCCGTGGAGCGACAACCAGCGGTGGAACGGGATGGGGGTCCCCTCCCCGCTCATCATGTCCTGGCCGGACCGTTACTTCCACACGCAACTGCTCACGGCCGACAACACGGATCCGCTGGTCTTTCACCGGGCCGGCCTGGTGAGCACCATGCTGGCCCTGGCCATCGCCGATGCAGGCCCCGTCGAGGCGGCACAGTTCGCGCGCCTGGTGGGGACCTACGCGGAGATGCGCCTCGGGCTGGCGAGCGAGCGGGGCATGGCGGAGGGTGGGCGCACAGGCGATCCCGCGGCGCTGGCTCGCATCGCCGCAGAGATCCGCCATCTGGCCACCCGGGACGTTCGGGCCATCGAGAGCACGGCCAGCCTGGTCCGCCACGACCCCGAACAGGCGGATCAGGCCCACCGGCAGGTCGTGGCAGAGACGACGGCCAGGCTACGCCGGCGGCTGCGCCAGGCGCTGGACGCCCTGGGAGCCCCGCTCCGCGCATCCCGGGTCGCAGACGGCCCGGGGGCCACAGTCCTGGTGCGGCAGGTGGCCGGGCCGCCGCCGCGGACCTTCGGCCTGGACTATGCGGAGATGGCGCGCCTGGTGGGCGCCATGCAGGCGGCGGATCGCCGGGCGTGCTGGGACACGCTCATCGTCCTGAGCGACGAATTGTGGAACCTGGCCGATGGCCGGCGCACGCTGGATGAGATCGCCACCATCGCCGGTGCGCAGTTTGGGCTCGCCCTCGAGGCTGGCCATCTCGAGGTGCTGGCCCGGGGGCTGGAGCGGGCGGGATACTTTCGGCTGCGCCGTCGGCGACGGAGCCGCGTCTCCGTGTCGACGTAGCCGCTGTCCACCGGTCGCATCGGCCAGAGACGTCACACCACATCGGGAACGGAGGAGGTGCCATGCGTACGAGGAAACCGCGTCTGCTTTCGCTCATCATCCTGCTGGCTGCCGCGGGACTGGCAGCGGGCCCGGGCACCGGCGGGCTGACCGGGTCCGCCCAGGCCGCCACGGCCCCCCGGCCGGTGGCGGGAGGCACGCTCACTATCGCCTACGTGCCGTTCGCCACCCACATCGACGTGAACGCCGCCAACATCAGCACGCTGAACGAGGTGGCACTCTACTTCTACGAGACGCTCTTCGACCGCGACGGCAGCGGGAAGCTGGTGCCGCTGCTGGCGAAGGAAGAGCAGGTCTCCCCGGATGGCCTGGCGGTCACCCTGAAGCTGCAGACCGGCGTGCGGTTCCACGACGGTGTGCCTTTCAACGCCGCCGCCGTGAAGTGGAACCTGGAACGCAAGATCCAGAAGAAACAACCACTGAACGACGTGCTGCCCATCAGGAGCGTCGAGGAGGTGGACGCCCTGACGGTGCGCATCAACCTGACCCGCCCGGCCCCGAGCCTGAAGGCCTTCCTCAGCGACAAGACTTTCTCCATGTACAGCCCCGCCTTCGTGGAGCGGGTGGGCGACAACGCGCTGAAGCAGCAGGCGTCGGGCACCGGGCCCTTCACCGTGGCGGAGTTTCGCCCCAATGAGGTCTTACGGCTGAAGAAAAACCCCAACTACTGGCAGAAGGACCTGCCGTATCTGGACGAAGTGATCTTCCGCATCGTGCCCGACATCAACGCCCGCGCCACCATGCTGCAGGCGGGCGACGCGGACATGGCGCTGGCCCTCTCCGCGCCCGACATCGAGAAGTTGAAGACCATGCGAGGGTTCAGGGTCCTGCGGCAGATGGGCTCGCACCAGTACTACATCACCATCAACACCCGCAAGCCCCCGCTGGACGACGTGCGGGTGCGTCGCGCCCTCAACCACGCCGTGGACAAGGCAGGCATCATCAAGACCGTGCTGCTGGGCAACGCCATCCCCGCCACCGCCCCCTACATCAACGCCACGGTGGACGGATATGCCCGGGCCGGCGTCTACGCCTACGACCCGGAGCGGGCGAAGACGCTCCTGGACGAGGCCGGCTGGAAGGTGGGGACCGGCGGAATCCGTCAGAAGGATGGGAAGCGCCTCAGCCTCGAACTCATCACCCGGAAGGGCGCCGTGCCCGGCGACTTCGAGAGCGCCGAGTTGATCCAGGGGATGCTGAGGGCGATCGGAATCGATGCCAGGCTCGCCGTGCTGGAGTCGGCCACGTTCATCAGCCGGGTCACCAAGCCGCCGGAGCAGGCCGACTACGACCTGGTGAATTTCAGCGTCAACATCTTCGCCGGAGACGCCGAGTTTGTCATGCGGACCTTCTACCACACCAGTGCCTTTGCACCAAAGTACTACAACCGGGCCTACTATTCGAGCCCGCAGGTGGACCGGTGGATCGACGAGTCGGCGAGGGCCGTGACTCGAGCCGAGCGCGACAGGCTCTACGCCCGCATCATCAAGCAGGTCTTCGACGACGCGCCCATCATCCAGCTCGTCGACGCCTTCCAGCTGGCGGCCATAAGAGACACCGTGCACGGAGTCTACCTGGCCGGCGCGCAGAACAACTGGCCGGCGAAGTACGCGTGGAAGGAAAAGCGATAGCGCCCACGCGCGGGCGCAAAGGAGGGAACGCCGTGTGGAGGAGCCGCGTCTGTAGCCGCCTTGTCCTGGCCGTGGCCTGTGTGACCGTCCTGGCGGGCCTGTCCTCTGGCCTCGGTCCCGCCCTGGGGGCCCCCGCCACGCCCCGGCCGGTGTCCGGGGGGACCCTGACCATTGCCTACGTGCCTTTCGGGACCGACCTGGACGTCAACGCCCGCAACCTCAGTTCGCTCAACGAGATCGCCCACTATTACTACGAGACACTGTTCGACCGTGACGGCCAGGGCAAGATCATCCCGCTGCTGGTGAAGCAGCAGCAGGTCTCCGCGGATGGGCTGACCGTCACCTGGACGCTGCAGTCCGGGGTGAAGTTCCACGACGGCGCGCCGTTCAACGCCGCCGCCGTCAAGTGGAATCTGGAGCGCAAGATTCAGAAGAAGCAGCCCGTGTTTGACCACGTGGCCATCAAGAGCGTGCAGGCCGTGGAAGACCTCACCGTCAGGGTCACCCTCGCACGGACACAGCCCACACTGCCCGGCGATCTGGCCACCAATACCTTCTCCCTGTACAGCCCGGCGCTCGCGGACAAGGTGGGCGACGATGGGAT
>JACQTN010000168.1 GCA_016210785.1 Armatimonadota bacterium | reverse complement strand
GGGGGCCATGGTCAAGGGGCTGATCGCCGGCGGGCTGGGCATGCTCTTCGGCCTGCACGGCTTCAACGAGGTCGTCGGCGGTGCGCGGTTCACCTTCGGCATCCCTCAGATGCGCGACGGGCTCCGTCTCATTCCGGTGCTGATCGGCCTGTACGCCGTGGCGGAGGCCATCGTGGCGCTCTCCACGCGGGAGAAGATCGCGAAGGCAGAGCTTCTCGTCAAGGGTGGGATCTGGGAGGGCATCAAGTCGGTCTTCATCCACTGGGGCGTCTTCCTGCGCTCGTGCGTCATCGGCACGGTCATCGGCATCATCCCCGGCATCGGCGGGAGCGTGGCCAACTTCCTCGCCTATGCGCAGGCCGTGCAGACCTCGAAAGACCCGGAGACCTTCGGCACGGGCAACGTCAAGGGCGTGATCGCGCCGGAGGCCGCCAACGACGCCAAGGACGGCGGCGCCCTCATCCCCACGCTGGCGCTGGGCATCCCGGGCAGCGCGTTCACGGCGATCCTGCTGGGGGCCTTCCTCATCCACGGGATCCAGCCGGGCCGGTCGATGCTGGAGGATCGTCTCTCCCTCACCTGGGTGATCATCTTCTCGCTGGCCATCTCCAACGTGCTGACGTCGGTCATCGGCGTCATCTTCGGGAACCTGCTGGTGAAGATCACCCTGGTGCCCGTCGCCTTCATCGTCCCGGTGACGCTGGCATTTTCGATTGTGGGCGCCTTTGCCGACCAGGGGACCTTCTTCGGCATCGGCGTGGCCGTGGTCTTCGGCCTGGTCGGGTACGCCATGCGCCGCCTGGGCTATCCCACCGCGCCCATGATCATCGGCCTCATCCTGGCGCCTATCGCGGAGGTGGCGTTCCACCAGGCGGTGCAGCTCTCGCGGGGATCCTACGCTATCTTCTACAACCGGCCGATCACGGTGACCATCCTGCTGTTTGGCCTGCTGAGCCTGCTGCACCCGTTGTGGCGCGCCCGCCGGCGGCAGGGCATGGTCGAGACGGCCGCGGCGGGCGTGGCGGGCGGGAGGTGAGATGATGGCGCGCGGATGGCAGAGTGGACAGGTCCTGTTCGCGGCAGGGTTCCTGCTGTATGCACTGGTCCTGATCGTCCAGACGCGGGGCCTGGTGCGAGAGTCGCGCCTGTTTCCCCTGATGGTCATGGTACCCCTGGCCGTGCTGCTGCTCCTGCAGGCCGTGGGGTCGGTCAACCGGCGCGTGGGGCGGTGGCTGGCCATCTCCGGCAGCGTGGTGGACCTCAGCCGGCTGGGCATCCAGGTCTCCGGCGGCGACGGCGAGGAGCGGGCGTCCGCCCGCGAGGTCCTGGCCGCCACGACCTGGGTGGTGGCCTTTGTGATCCTGATGTACCTGCTGGGATTCTACTGGACAGCCTTCCTCTACACGCTGATCCTGATGCGGGTCCACGGGCGGATCGGGCTCATCGCCTCCGCGATCGCCGCGGCCGCCCTGACCGGATTCGCCTACGTCGTTTTTGCGAAGATCATGTACATCCCGCTCCACGAGGGCTGGCTGCAGCGCCTGCTCCAGTAGCGGAGATTCCGCGCAACGACGGGAGGGACGTGGATGGCCACGGACAAGCCGGCGCGCACGGCCGAGGTGCGCGAGTACTTTCGGAAGGTCTTCAAGAGCGACGACGTCTTCAACGACATCGCGCCGCTCATCGAGCGCTGCCCCGAGGCGGTCTACCATTGGGCCGAGGCACGCCGCGCCGTCCTGGGGGACGACGCCAAGACCGCGCTGTCCCCCAAGGTGAAGGAGCTGGTCATCCTGGGAATCGAGGTGGCCACGCGGAAGGTCAATGACCCCCCGATGGGGCACGCCCGCATGGCCGTCGACGCCGGCGCCACGGTGCAGGAGGTCGCCGAGGTCATCGCGCTGTGCCTGTTGCTGGGGGGTATGATGACCTTCCGGGAGTCCGGGCGCTTCGCCCTCAAGGCGGCCATCGAACGGGCGAGAGAGCTGGGCCGGGCCTAGACCAGGAGGTAGAAACAGTGGCCGGGAACGTGACGTTCGGCGTGCGGCTCCCCAACTCCGGTCCCTTCGCCACCCGTGACGCTCTGCTCGACGTGGCCCGGGCGGCCGACCATCTGGGGTTCGACGCGATCTGGGTCCACGACCACATCCCGTGGAGCCGGGAGAAGCGCACCCACTTCGCGGCGGGGTCCATCGAGGCGGTCGGCGATCAGGATCCCAACTTTTTCGAGAGCCTCTCCACGCTGGCGTACCTGGGCGGCATGGCGCCGCGGCTGCGCCTGGGGGTGGCGGGGCTGGTGGTGCCGCTGCGGGATCCGCGCGTGCTGGCCAAGCAGGCGGCCACGCTACACGAGATGAGCGGCGGCCGCCTCATCCTGGCCATCGGGATCGGCGCCATCCCCAACGACTTCGAGATCATGGGCGTCCCCTTCCACCGCCGCGGGAAGATCACCGACGAGTACCTGCGGGCCATGCTCGCCCTCTTCTCCGAGGCTCCGGAGGTGACGTTCCAGGGGCAGCGGGTGCAATTTGCCAGCGGCGAGTTCTACCCCAAGCCCAGGCACCTGCCCATCTGGATCGCCGGCATGAGCGAGGCCGCCTACCGCCGGATGGCCTGGGCGGGGAGCGGCTGGCTCCCCGTCTATCTCAGCCCCGAGGAGTACGGCGCGCAGGCGGAACAGATGCACCGGGTCCTGCGCGAGGCGGGCCG
>JACQTN010000157.1 GCA_016210785.1 Armatimonadota bacterium | reverse complement strand
CTTGGCGTTGATCAGGTCGTTCATGCCCATGCCCAGGGGACAGAACAGGATGGTCTCGTGGGGGGAGCGCCGGCCCGGATGCTTGCCGTTGATGATGGCGCCCAGCTCCACGGCGTCCGCGGGGTTGAAGAGGCCGGCCCGGATCGCCTCCACGAGCCGCGTGCCCTCCGAGGCGAACTGGTGGCGTGAGTCCACCACCACCAGGTCCGCCTTCTCCACCACATCCATGGTCGGGTCATTCACAGAAGTGTTGATCAGCAGCGCGCCCCGGCTCAACCAGCCGGACGGGAGGTACGACTGCTGGGCGTTGACGTTGGTGGCCGTGGCCACCACGTCGGAGTCC
This sequence comes from Armatimonadota bacterium, assembly GCA_016210785.1. Taxonomy (GTDB): domain Bacteria; phylum Sysuimicrobiota; class Sysuimicrobiia; order Sysuimicrobiales; family JACQTN01; genus JACQTN01. The sequence goes on along the minus strand of JACQTN010000157.1, from coordinate 7,831 downwards.
CGCACGGCCGCCTCCGCCGACTCCACCACGCGGAACAACGAGGCGGACACGTTCAGGCGCCGGCACATGTCCAGTACGTACCGCTCCGCGTTCGCCCGCACGATGTCGTAGATCTTCACCTCCTCCAGCCCCGGCAGGACGTGGTGGAGGGCCATCAGGTGGGTCCGGTTGATGGGCCCGCCTCCGATGAGTCCCACCCGCCGCGCGCCGGGCCGCGCCAGGTATCTGGCGCCCAGCCCGGCGACGGCGCCCGTCCGCATGTCGGAGATGATCTTCCCCTCCACCACGCCCAGCGGATACCCGGTCTGGGGATCGGTCACGATGATCAACGCGTTCGAGCGGGGGAGACGGAGCGTCGCGGGATTCTCTGGGTTGGAGGGGATCCACTTGATGCCGACCACTTCCACATCGCCGCCGATGTAGCTGGGGTGGAGGGCCACCCGCCGGCCCGCCCGGTTGCCCCAGTGGATCGGCCGGGCATGGTACTCCTGGACCAGCCCGCGATCGTAGAGGGAGAACGCCTTCTCCACCGCGACCATGGTGGCGGGCATGTCCAGCCCACCGCAGCGCTTCACGTCCTCTTGCTGGAGATACAGGAAGGTCCCGGGGCGAAATGGGGGATTCAGCGGCGAATGCTCCGAGGCCTGGCTCATGCGGGCACCCCTCCCCAGACGCGCGACCCACGGGATGCGGTCACTCCCGGCGTCACGCGCACCAGATGATGCTGCCCCTCCCCCCGGCGGTCAGAACAGGGTCGTCTGCGCGGGCTGCTGTGCTTCCTGTTCCGCCGTTTGGCCTTGCTCCGGCTCCTTACCGCCGAAGATGTGGATCTCCCCGAACACCCCGTCGTAGCCGGGGGCGATGTGCACCCTCCCCTCGCGCACCCGCCGCAGCCCTTCCACCACCCGCGGCCTGGTGTAACGGCCTACTTCCTCCAGCGGCACGTGCATCAGGACGGAGAATTCACCGCCCAGCCGCTGGCAGAGGCGCAGGTACTCCTCCCGCACCCCCGCCGTCCCAGGCTGCTGGCCCAGCGCCTCCGCGATGATCTCCTCGAGGGGGATCAGGTTGCGGTAGGGGATCGCGTTGGGCGGCTTGAACCCCTCGTCCCGGTCGGCGAGCAGTTCGACGCGATGCATGACGCCGACGGTAAGCGGGCGCCGGCACACCGGGCACAGCCCGCCGTGGGACTTGGTCTCCTTCGGCGCCAGGCGCTGGTTGCAGGCGCGGTGGCCGTCGTAGTGATACTTTCCCTCCTCCGGGAAGAACTCGATGGTAAACAGGAACTTGCTGCGGTCCCGCTCGCGGAGGATGCGCAGCAACTGGAAGTAGTCGGGCTCCATGTCGAAGACGTTGGCCTCCCGCCCCAGCTTGGCCGGAGAGTGGGCGTCGGAGTTGGACATAAGCCCGACGCGGTCCAGGGCCGACAGGCGCCAGTTCATGGGCGGGTCGCTGCTCAATCCGGTCTCGATGGCGTGGATGTGCCGGGTCTGATCCCCGAAGCACTCCTCCAGCGAGTCGAAGCCGGAGTTGCTGCCGAACAGGGAGAACCAGGGCGTCCAGGCGTGTGCCGGCACCACCAGGATATCCGGCGAGATCTCCATCAGGTACTCCACCATCTTGTCCGACGGCAGCGTGAGCGTCGGCCGGCCGTCCGCCATCAAGCTGCCGAACCGGCCCAGCACGGCGTTGATCTTGTCCACGATCTCGAAGGACGGCGCGTAGAGGATGGTGTGGATCTTGCGCAGCCGGCCGCCCTGGGGGTAGATGTTGGAGACCTCCACGCTGAGCAAGAAGTAGACGCCGTCGTAGGTGAACAGCCCGGGGGCGGCGGGCTTCAACCTGGATTTCAACTCGCGCAGCCAGACGGGGTGGGTGAAGTCCGCGGTGGCGACCAGGCCGATGCCCTTCAGCTTGCACCACTTCGCCATGTTCTCCACGTCCATGTCGCGGCTGGTCGCCCGGCTGTACTTGGAGTGCAGATGCAGGTCCGCGATGAGTCGCATGCCTTCCTCCGGTGGGACGTCGACTGCAGGAGGTGGCCCTAGCCCGCTAAGGTTGGGTGGAATAGCTTTACGCCATTCCACCCTTCACCATGTCTCCGGACGGGGGCGACCCTTTGTCGCCCCCATGACCCCCACCCGCGATAGTACGGACTCCACCATACTGGTGATGCTCGGACTCGGCGCAGCCGGTCCTGCGCATGATCTCCCGAGACACGCACTTAGCGTCTTCTCATCACGCGGCGGCATCTCCTTCCGGCGCGGCGCCTTCGCGCCCATTTCGCTGTGGATAACAACCTGTGGATAATTGGGGTGGTACACTGAGGAGCACACTGGACTTCCTGCGGCGGAGGAGCGCGGTGGCAGACGAAGAGCTGTACGACGCCTATTCCCGGGCCGTCATCCAGGCGGTGGAGCGGGCGGGCCCGTCGGTAGTGCGCATCACCAGCGCGCGGGGGCGGCAGGCGGCGCGCACGGCGGGCGAGATCCAGGGCGTGGGTTCGGGGTTCATCCTGTCGCCCGACGGCTACATCATGACCAACCACCACGTGATCGAGCAGGCGCGGGCGCTGGAGGTGACGCTGGCCGACGGCCGCGAGTTCCCCGCGGAGGTGGTGGGCGCCGATCCCCACACCGACCTGGCGGTGATCCGCATCCCCGCCGGCGGCCTCAACCCCATCGAGTTGGGCGATTCGAACCGGTTGAAGGTGGGGCAGCTGGTGATCGCCATCGGCAACCCGCTGGGCTTCCAGTCCACGGTGACCGCCGGGGTGATCAGCGCGCTGGGCCGCACGCTGCGCTCGCAGACCGGCCGGCTCATCGAGAACATCATCCAGACCGACGCCGCGCTCAACCCGGGCAGTTCGGGCGGCCCGCTGGTGGACCCGCAGGCGCGCGTCATCGGCATCAACACGGCCATCATCGCGCCGGCCCAGGGAATCTGTTTCGCCATCCCCATCAACACCGCGACGTGGGTGGCCGGCCAGATCATCCACGAAGGGCGCGTGCAGCGCCCCTTCCTGGGCATCGCCGGGCAGGACCGGCCGCTGCCGCGCCCCGTGATGCTGGCGCTGAACCGACGGGAGAGCACCGCGGCGCAGGTGATCTCGGTGGCGCGGGGGAGCCCGGCGGATGTCGCGGGCCTGCAGGAAGGCGATTTGATCCTGGGACTGGACGGGGAACCGCTGAGGGGCATCGACGACCTGGTGCGCCGCCTGGCGCGGGAGGCCGTCGGCACGGAGGTGACGTTGGACGTGCTGCGGGACCGGGAGCGCCTGACGCTGCGGGCCCGGCTGGCGGAGGCGCCGGAATAGTGAGAGCGGTCCCGGCGCGCGTCAGACCCGCACCTGGAAAGTGACGACTTCCGCGGGTGGATTGTGGGTAGGTGACCCACATCTCGACCGCCCTCCACTACGACCTCACGGTGCTCACTTCGAGTGTCCGGCACTTCGGGCGAATCGCCGGGCTGAAGGTGTACCGGCCGTACCAGACTGCCTTACCGTCCAGGACGTCAGGGATACCCCTCCGCTCGAGGCCGGTGCGGTCCCGGTTACAACCAGGAGAGTGCCAGGCTGCCGAAGATCTTCACCAGGATGGGATAGGTCGCCGGCCGCGTGGCGCCGGCGCGGGTGATCTGGCGCAGCAGCGGGGTGAGCAGCCGCGACTGGTAGGCGGTGTCGCCGAACTCCTCGATGGCCCGGCGCACGCCCGCGTCGTGCCCGATGATGCGCAGCAGCAAATCCATCTCCGGATCGGCCAGCCGGTTGAGGGCACGCCGCGCAAACGCCGTGAACCACAGCTCCCGGCCGAACCGGCGGCGCCACCGCTGCTCGTAGCGGGCGTAGGCGCCCGCGTCGCCCCCGACGGCCGCGGCGGCCGCCTGCGCGGCCAGGGCGCCCGCGATCATGGCAAAGTAGATGCCGCCGCCGGAGGTGGCCTTCACCTGACCCGCGGCGTCGCCCACCAGGAAAAGCCCCGGCGCGTACGACGGCCCCTTCGCCCCCAGGATGGGGATGCGGCCGGCCAGCCTGCGCTCCACTTTCGCGCGGCGCAGCTTGGGTGCAGCCGCCGGGTGCTCGCGCATGAAGCGGTCGAGATACGCGACCGGCGCCTCGTGCGTCATGCGCGGGTCGATGCAGAGTCCGACGCGGGCGCGGCTGCCGCCCAGCGGCATGATCCAGGCGAAGAATCCGGGCGCGACCCGGTGGCCGAAGTACAGCTCCGGCGCGTCCTCCGACTCCACCGCCGCGCCCGTCACCTGGTACTGCAGCCCGTGGACCCAGACGCGAGATGGATGCAGGCCCAGCGTCTGGGGCAGCACCGGGCGGGCGCCCTCCGCGTCGATGATCGCCCGCGTGCGCACGGAGAGCGCGCGGTCGCCCCGTCCTCCGGTCACCTGGATCCACCCGCCGTCGCGGGCCGCCCGCCGCGCCCGCGCGCCCAGCAGCACCTCGGCCCCGGCCTTCTGCGCCTCGCCGGCCAGCCACTGGTCGAAGGCGTCGCGGTCCACGATGTAAGAGTCCACGGTGCGCCGGCGGATGCGCGCCTCTGCGCCCAGCGGCCCGTGCAGGACCGCGGCGCTCACTTCATTGATGGCCAGCGCGCGGGGCAGGGTGAACTCGCGGAAGGCGTGATCGGAGAGCTTGCCGGTGCAGTGGGCCGGGCAGCCCACCTCCGCGTGTTCCTCCAGTAAGATGGTGCGGAGGCCCAGGCGCGCCGCGGTGAGGGCGGCCATGCCGCCACCCGGGCCCGCGCCGACCACGAGAACGTCACACTCCATGTCTGCTCAACCCGGTCCTGCGCATGACGTCGCCTCGCTCCTCGCCCTCATGCCGGCAGGAGCCGGCCACACGGCACAGAACCACTGCCCGCACGCGGGCGTAGTATCCCACGGATGACGGTGAAGGACGTGCGCGCATGAGGACTCCGCTGGCGGTCATTCTGGCGGCCGTGCTTGCCGCGGGCGCATCGGGCGCCGCGCCGCCGCCCGGCGGCCCTCCCCCGGCCCTACCGCTGGGCCGGGGAACGCTGGTCATCTGCCCAGAGGGGCCGGGCACGCCCAAATGCGTCACCCTGCGCGTGGAGATCGCCGAGACCTCCGAGGCCCGTGCCCGGGGCCTGATGTTCCGCACCTCGCTGGACGAGTTCAGCGGCATGTTGTTCATCTTTGAACAGACGACACTCTTGTCGTTCTGGATGAAGAATACGCTGATCCCGCTGTCCATCGCCTTCATCGACGAGGGCTGGCGCATCGTGGACATCCAGGACATGGCGGTGGAACGCGATCCCAACACCCCGCAGCGCTTCTATCCGGCGGTCCGCCCCGCCCGGTACGCGCTGGAAGTGAACCTGGGCTTCTTCGCGCGGCACGGCATCGGGGTGAGAGCGCGGGTGACGCTAACCAGGCAGTAGGGCACACGTCTCGGAAATTCGCATTGCGTACATCCGCAGGACCGGCTTCCCACGATGTGTCGGACTCGGCGCCGCGAGGTGAACTGCGCAGGACCGAGCTCGCGCCGCCGAGTCCGAGCATCCTCAGTATATTGGAGTCCCCACCGTCGCGGGTGCGCCGCGATGATGGTGCGCCGTGAGTCCGGTGAGCGCGGTAGAGCGGCGCACCTCGCACAGACGTTGAACGTGCCGCGCGGTAGAAGAGAACAGCTTGCACAATGTCGAACGTGCCGGTCATGGGCGCCGTGAGTACGGCCAGCGCGGTACCAAGGGGCACGGCGCACAATGTCGAACGTGCCCGCCGTGAGTTCGGCAAGCGCGGTAACACGGTGCGCCCCGGAAGAACGTAACACGTGCCGACGAAGAGTCGCCCCCGTCCGGAGACACGGTGAAGGGTGGAATGGCGTAAAGCCCATTCCACCCAACCTTACCCTGGCTAGCCTGGTGGCATGGGGAGACCCTTCGTCGTGCGTCCGGGCTCGCTCCTCACGAGGCGCGGCAGCCAGGAGTAGCCCAGCAGGTACGCAAACAGGCACGCGCCGGCGAAGAAGGCGGCGCCGCCGGCCGCGCTCACCCACGGCTCTCCCGCCACCACACCGAGGCTGACCCCCAGCCCGCCCGCCGTCAGCAGAATCATCTGCACGCTTCCCCAGGCGGGCCAGTAGGGCGCGGGCAGGCGCGGGATCTCCAGCGCCGGCATGCCGAGCCGGTACCGGTAGTACCACATGAGAAACGGCGTGACCTTGTACGCCTGCCCCGTGATCGCCAGCGTCACCCAGCCCAGCAGGAACAGGCTCACCCCGGCCACGACCCACCGCGTGGCGTCGCCGGGCAGCAGGCCGAGCGCGTAGGCGCCGGCGCCCAGGCTCAGCAGCACGGTCTCCCCGGCGATGATCCGCCAGTGGGCAATGGTGATGTCCGGAGCCTCGGTGCGCTGGGCGCGCGTGAAGCGGTGGATGTCCGCCGCGTACAACAGGCCCGCCGCGGCCAGCGCGAGCAGCCCCACGCGCATCAGGGCCGGGCCGGCGAAGGCGCCCAGGACCATGGCGATGACGGCGGCGGTCATGACGGCGAAGATGGCGCGCGGCCGCATGCCGTCCAGCGTCTTGATGGCGGTGAACCGGGTGAGGAGGTAGTAGGAGACGCCCGTCACCAGCAACCCGAACCAGCCCACCAGGCCCAGGGCCAGGTGCACCACCAGGCCCATCGGCAGCAGCAGATCCGTCCAGAACATGTGGTGCCAGTTGGCGGCCAGCGTGAACCCCCACGCCGTGACGCCACCCAGGCAGACGAGGGCCACGGTGATGTAGGTCAGGGAAGGAAGCCATCGGGTGCGCCGACGCAGGGTCGAGGCGGCGGTGGTGAGGAGGATCGCGACGCCGGCGACGACGGCCAGACCGCCCATGGAGATCATCTCGACCTGCCGGATCCAGAATCCCACGCTCATCAGGACGACACCCAGGGTGTGGAGGGCGAAGTGCACCCACACTTCCTTCCCGGGATCCCGGCGCACCCCGGCCGCGGCGGGGAGCAACTGGTGCAGCGCGCCCATGGCAACCATGGTGCCCCAGCCCAGCGTGACCAGGTGATTGGCCACCAGCACCGGCATGGACCGGTGCTCGAGCGCGGCCAGCCTGGGCGCGGCCAGGAGCACGAAGGCCGCCACCAGGGGAAAGGTCAGGATGGCGCACACCGGGAACGCGGTGGTGCTGGTGACGAAGGGCCGGTCCGGGCGCACCCAGACCGGGGTTGCGGCGGGCGTGGTGCTCATCGGCGCGAGAACCTCACCCCAGAGATTCGGCGGCGACGGGCGGGCATTCCTGGGCGCGCACGCGGGGTGAGGAGAAAAAGTCCGACACCCCCCCGGAATCTCCGGCGGGTGTCCGTGCGCTACCGTCACCTGCTCCTGGGCGTCACGTTCAACGTCGATGCAAGGTGTTTCGTGTTGCCGCGCCCGCAGCACGTCTGGGAAATCATGGTTCGGTCATGCGCAGGCCCGGCTTCCCACGATGTGTCGGTATCGGCGCTGCGAGTGGAACTGCGCAGGACCGAGCTCGCGCCGCCGAGGCCGAGCATCACCTAAGATCCGGACTCCCCACCGTCGCGGGTGCGCCGTGAGTCCGGCGAGCGTGGTAGCATGGGGCACGGCGCGCAATCTCACACGTGCCCGCCGTGAGTACGGTAAGCGCGGTAGAACCTACCACCCTTGCACAGCGTCGAATGTGCCGGTTCGTGGGGGAGCCACCGTGAGTTGGGCGAGCGCGGTACGCCGGCGTACCTTGCACCAGGGTCGAACGTGCCAGGGCCTCCCCCGGTCGAGAACAAGAGGAAGGCTGGAGTGGCGCAAAGCCACTCCAGCCAACCTTACAGGGCTAGTG
>JACQTN010000153.1 GCA_016210785.1 Armatimonadota bacterium | reverse complement strand
TGCGCCTGGCGCGCGCCGCCGTGAGCATGAGCTCCAGGTCGTGCCGGATCCAAGGCTCGCGCGCGTAACTCGCTCCGGATCCAAGGTAGAGGGGGCCACAGTCAGCCGACCCTGCCTGGGCACCGATGAAATCCGGAGACAGCTCCTCCACCGCCTGCCGAAAAGACTGCTCGCCGCACGGCTCCCAGCCCAATGAGCCGGTCGGCGAGATAGCGATGATCTCACTCATGGTCACCTTTCCTCCGCTGTGGTGTAGTGCGGTTGCGCCGGCCATAGACCCGCGCGGCGTGCGGCGGGGTGACGTACCCCAAGGTCACGTCCCGCGCCGCCGCGGCCGGGTCGCGACCCTTCGGCGGGCCGAACCCGCCCCCTCCCGGGATCTCCAACAGGAGATGATCATCGGGCGCAATGTCCAGGGAGCCGCGGATCATGGCTGGCGACAGCCGGCGCAGCGGGTGGCCATTGAACGCGGCGCGGGAACCCTTCCCCGGCCGTCCTCCCTTCAACCCGCGGGGCGGATAGCGCAGCATGTCGGGCCAGAGGGTCAGCACGATGGCCTCCCGCTGGTGGGGGTGGAGCCGGAGGGCGATGCGCTGCCCCAGTCCTCCGCGGTGCGTGCCGGCGCCGCCGGAGTCGGCGATGAGTTCCTTACTCTCGATCACGAGGGGAGACCGGTTCTCCACGATCTCCACCGGCACGTTGGAGGCCGAGGTGGGGAACAGCCGGCAGGAGGGTCCATCCCCGTGGCCAGTCGCGCCCATGCCGCCTCCGCAGAAAATCCAGGCGTTGAACCGGCGGCCGGCGCGCGTGTCGACCCCGTTGGCGACCATGGCCGTGCGGATGCCGCAGTCGGCGTGGACGCGGTCCGGGAGCACGTCGGCCAGAGCCCCGCACAGCAGGGCGTGCAGGAAGTTGGACACGCGGGTGCGCACGTCCACCGCGGCAGGGAACTGCGCGTTGAGAATGCACCCCTCCGGCGCGGTCACGGCGATCGGGCGGGTGGACCCGTGGTTGTTGGGGATGTCAGGAGTCAAGAGGCAGGCCAGCACGTAGACCGTGCTGGCGTAGGTCATGTTGTACACCACGTTGATGGCGCCATCCCGGTATTGGGGATCGGTCCCGGCATAATCCACCGTCATGGTGTCCCCGGCGACGGTGACGCGGACCCGCAGGCGCACCGGCGTCTGCAGGCCCTCGGTCATGAGGTCGCAGGCATACTCGCCATCGGGCACCGTGGCGATGGCCCCGCGCATCCGCCGCTCCGCATGTCCCTGAATCGTCCGGGCCAGAGGAGTGAGGTCCTCGAGTCCATACTCCTCCATGAGGCGTCCGACACCCCGGACCGCCAGTTCATTGGCGCCCAGCTGCGCGTAGACATCGCCGATCACCATGTCCGGGGTCCGCACGTTCGCCCCGATGAAGGCCACGACGGTCTCGTCGAGGCGTCCTTCAGTGAAGAGCCGGCACAGCGGAATCCGCAGTCCCTCCTCGAAGACCTCGCGGCTGCCGGTGGCGTTCAGCGTGCCGCCGATGTCCGAGGTGTGGGCCATGCTCACGGCGAAGCCGGTCACCTCGCCCGCCGAGAAGATCGGCGTGGCGACCATGATGTCGCCCAGGTGGCCGGCGCACAGCCACGGATCGTTGGTGACGAACACGTCACCCGGGCGGATGGTTTCCCGGGGAAACGCCTTCAAGACGCCCTTCACGGCGGTCGACATCGCCGCGTTGAACGCCGGCATGCTCCGGGTCGCGTGGACCAGGGCGTTGCCCTCGCCGTCGAGGATCTCACAGCCGAAGTCATTCGCCCCGGCCACCACTGTGGAGAAGGACGTCCGCTGCAGCGTCACCGCCATCTCGTCGGCCACCGACGTGAGCCGGTTCCAGAGCACCTGGACGGTGACAGCGTCGAACATCGTGGTCGTCGTGCTCATGGCACCTCTCCGGTATGAGCAGCCTGTCTCGGAAATGCCTATTCCGTTCATGCGCAGGACCGGCTTGGCCGGGTCCGAGCATCGTCTGTGTTCCCGGAACCCCCACGGTCGCGGGTGCGCCGCGGATTTGGTGAGCGCGGTAGAACAGAACACCTAGCACAGAGTCGAACGTGCCGGCCGGGGGAGGGAAAGGACCTCCCCCGTCGGACACAGAGTGAAGGGTGAAGTGGCGTAAAGACACTCCACCCAACCTTACAGGTCAGCCAACGAGGATGTGGACGTTTCCCAGCATGTCGACGGTCAGGCGGTCGCGAGGGCCGGCGACGATGGTCGATTCGCGCTCCTCCACGATGGCCGGGCCTCTGAGCTCAACGTCGGGCGAGAGGGTGTGCCGCGCATAGACCGGACACCTCGGCACCAGCTCATCACCCACGAAGCGCACCGCCCGGAAGCCCTTCGGCGCGGGCGCTGACGGCGCGGGGAGCGACGGGACAAGCGAGATAGCCGGTGCCGGCGCGAGCACCCGGACGCCCCAGTGCAGGGCCTCGATGGACGCATGCGGATTCGTCCAGTGGTACTTCGCGCGGTACGTCGCCTCGAACCTCGCCGCGACTTCAGTCTGGCGCGCGGCCGAGAGCTCGCCGGGTGGGATCTCGACGGTGATCTCGAACTCCTGGCCGGCATAGCGCATGTCCGCGGTCCGGATGACAGAGATGTGCTCCCCTTGGACGCCGGCGCGGGCCAGGAGATCCCGCCCTCGCGCCTCCATCTCGGCCAGCCGCGCGTTGACAGTTCCCCAATCCAGTTCGTCGAGGAGCCCCATGTGCGAATGCGCCATGTCGAAGGCCAGGGGCGCCACCAGCAGCCCGATGGCCGAGGTGACCCCGGGCGCGATGGGGACGATGACCTCCTGAATGCCGAGCTTTTCGGCCACGCGCCTGGCATGCACGGGTCCCGCTCCCCCGAAGGCGAGCAGTGGAGCGCGGCGAGGGTCCCCGCCGGTTTCCGCCAGGTACACACGCGTGGCGTTGGCCATGGTCTCGCACACGAGCTCGTAGATACCCAGGGCCGCGGCCTCCACTGAGAGGCCGAGAGGAGCGGCGGCATGGGTCCGGATCGCCGTCTCCGCAGCGCTGAGGTCCAGCGGCATCTCGCCACCCAGGAAGTGTCCCGGATCGATGTAGCCGAGTACGACATCAGCATCGGTGACCGTGGGGCGGGTTCCGCCGCGCCCGTAGCAGGCCGGTCCGGGATGGGCGCCCGCGCTCTCCGGACCCACCTGGAGCAGACCAAGGTCGTTGGCCGCCGCCAGGCTACCGCCTCCCGTCCCGATCTCCATAAGGTCGAGGACGGGGATACGCACCGGAAGGCCGCTGCCGCGCTTGAACCGGTGCACGCGGGCCACCTCGATCTCCGCGGTCAGCCGGGGCTGGCCGTCCTCGATCACCGAGAGCTTGGCCGTCGTGCCGCCCATATCGAAGCCCAGCACCCGGTCCAGCTTCAGGCGGGCCGCATGGAATGCGGCCGCCAGGGCGCCCGCTGCGGGACCTGACTCGAGCATCCGGACCGGATTCTTCTCCGCGGTGTCGACGGCCGCCAGACCCCCCGACGAGACCATGATGAGCAGATCCCCCGGATACCCGAGCTCAGTGATCCGAGTCGCCATCTTCGAGAGGTATGACCGGGCGAGGGGCTGGAGATACGCGTTGGCCACGGTCGTCGATGTCCGTTCGAACTCGCCTACCACCGGTGCGACCTCGGAAGACAGCGAATAGGGAACCCCCGGCGCGATGGTCTTGAGGATCGCTCCCACGCTCTGTTCATGCGCCGGGTTCCGATACGCATGGAGGAGCGACACCGCGAGACTTTCCACCCCGGCAGTCGCGAGGTCGGCCACCACGCGAGCAATCTCTTCACGCTCGGGTGCGCCCAAGACGAGACCGTCGGCGAGGGTGCGCTCGGTGATCTCTCTGCGGAGGTCTCGTGGCACCAGCGGGTCCGGGAAGCGGAGCGAGAGATCGTAGATATCATAGCGCTGCTCAGTGCCGAACTCCAGGATATCGCGAAACCCCCGAGAGGTCAGCAAGCCGGCCCGGGCGCCCTTGCGCTCAATGAGCGCGTTGGTCATCACGGTGGTGGCGTGGACGCAGGTCTCGAGGTCCTTGCCGGCGGCTCCGCCTCTGCCTACAAGGCGGGTGAGCCCCACGATGACACCGTTGGCCAAGTCGTCTGGGGTGGAGAGGACTTTTTCGATCAGCAGCCCCCCGGACCGGTCATCAACCAAGACAAGGTCGGTGAACGTCCCGCCGATGTCAATCCCGGCTCGCACTATAGGGCCCCTCGAAGGGCTGAAATGTTAATACCTTGCATGACATTCTAACATGTATTATAATCATTCGCAACCAGAGCAATCAATTTGCGAGGATGGGGCGGAATGGTTGCGGCTGGAGGCCGGCGTCCACACGGGAGGTTCTGGTCATGGCGCTCCTGAGGGAGAGCCCGGTGCCATTGTACTTGCAGCTCATGGAACTCCTGCAACAACGCATTGAACGGGGTGAGCTTCAGCTCGGGGACCGCCTGCCGACCGAAGAAGAACTGGCCCGGACATACAACATCAGCCGGGTCACGGTTCGCACCGCCATCAGCGCACTCGTTGAGAAAAATCTGCTGGTCCGGCGCCAGGGCAAAGGCACCTTCGTCGCCCCGCCCCGGATCGAGCAAGAGCTGGACTTTCTCCGCAACCTGCACGAGATGCTGGAGGCAAAAGGGCTGAAGGCCTCCGTAGAGCTCCTGCGGTTGGACCGTGCGTATGCGGCCCCCGCGGCGGTGGCGGGTCCACTTCAGGTGGCAGCGGCCGAGCCGGTCATCAGAATCACACGGCGACACCTCGTGGGCCAACAACCGGCGGTGTTTGCCGTGATCTACCTCGCGCCCTGGTGCGGCCGCTTTCTCACCACCGAGGCCCTGCGGCGAACCTCGGCCTACACCCTGATCGAGGGCGGCGGTGTGACGATCGCGCTGGCGCGTCAGCGGATCTCGGCAGTGGGCGCCGACGACGAAGCGGCGGCGGCGCTGGAGATCGATCGAGGGAACCCTGTTCTCCTCGTGGAGAACACGGGCGTGACAGAAGACGGGCGGCCGGTGGACTACTCCCAACTCTTCTACAATCCGGCCCAGGTGGTCCTCGCGGCTACGCTCCGGCACACCAGAGCCGAGCCATCGATGGTGTTCAGCGGGATTGTCGGATCGTCGGAAGACCTGTCGGATGAGGACCCCGCGCGTGGTGGGGCGCCGCACCGCGCCGCCGGTTGAATCAATGATGGCGGACAGCGGCGGGCACGTCGGTGGTCCACGACCGGACGCTGCCGAGGCGCGTCCGGGCACCCTGAGTTGTGGAGGAGGTGGCTTCGCCGCGTCGGACCCTGCCCGGGTCTGTGCGCGGTGATCGGCGATGGCGGAACACGCAGGCTACACGGTAGGGATTGACATCGGCGGGACGTTTACGGACTTCGTGCTGCTCAGCCCGGACGGTCTTCCGGCTGGCGTCCACAAGTGCCTGACCACGCCGCACGACCCCTCGGAGGCCTGTCTGGTGGGTTTGCGCGCCTTACTCGACGGCGCCGGAGTCGAGGTGGGCCAGGTGGGCCGCGTGGTGCATGGGACGACCCTGGCCGTGAACGCCATCACCGAGCGTAAGGGCGCGCGAACCGCGCTCCTGACCACGCGCGGCTTCAGGGACGTGCTCGAGCTGCGGACCGAGCAGCGGTACGACGCGTACGATCTGGGGCTGGCGTTTCCCGAGCCGCTCGTGCCGCGGCGGTGGCGGCGCGACGTCTCCGAGCGGACGCTGCGGGACGGAACCCTCCAGATAGCCCTTGATCGGGACGAGGTCGCGCGGATCCTGCGTGATCTGGGAGGCGAGCGCGTCCAGGCCATCGCGGTCAGCTTCCTGCATGCCTATGTGAACCCCGCCAACGAGCAGGCCGCGAGGGCGGTGATCGAGGCGACCCTGCCCGACGTCCATGTCTCCATCTCCAGCGAAGTGGCCCCCGAGATCAGGGAGTTTCAGCGCACGTCCACGGTGGTCGCCAACGCCTATGTCCAGCCTCTCGTCAGGCACTACCTGGAGCGGCTGCACCTGGGGCTGCGTTCCGCGGGGTGCCGGGCTCCGCTCCACCTCATGCTCTCCAGTGGAGGAACGGCACTCCCAGAGACCGCCGTCCGCTTTCCCATCCGTCTCCTCGAGTCGGGGCCGGCAGCGGGGGCGGCCGCAGCCGCGTTCCTGGCGCGGGCCGCCGGACAGTCCGCCGTCATCGGCTTCGACATGGGGGGGACCACGGCCAAGATCTCCGTGGTGGACAACGGACAGCCGTCCCACACGGGGGAGCAGGAAGTGGCGCGCGTGCACCGGTTCAAGCGGGGGAGCGGACTCCCGGTCCGGCTGCCGTCGGTGGACCTGCTGGAGATCGGCGCCGGCGGCGGGAGCATCGCGCACATGGACCGGCTGGGGCTCCTCAAGGTCGGCCCGCAAAGCGCCGGAGCAGACCCGGCACCCGCATGCTACGGCAT
>JACQTN010000174.1 GCA_016210785.1 Armatimonadota bacterium | reverse complement strand
GGTGGTCACCCGCGGGATGTCCAGCCCGATCTCCTCGATGGTGGTGCACACCAGCACGTCGTACCGACCGCCCAGGAAGTCCAGCATCACCCGCTCCAGGCGTTCTTCCGGCATCTGGCCGTGCGCCACCACCGCGCGCGCCTCCGGCACCAGGGCCTGGATGCGCCGCGCGGCGCGCTCGATGGTCTCCACGCGGTTGTGCACCACGTAGACCTGTCCCTCCCGGGACATCTCCTGGCGGATGGCGTCCGCCACCAGGTCGTCGTCCCACGCGCACACCGCCGTGCGGATGGGCTGGCGCGCCTCGGGCGGCGTCTCGATGATGGACATGTCGCGCAGCCCCACCAGCGACATGTGCAGCGTGCGGGGTATGGGTGTGGCGGTCAGCGTCAGCACGTCCACCTGGCGGCGGAGCTGCTTGAGCCGTTCCTTGTGGGCGACGCCGAAGCGCTGCTCCTCGTCCACGATCACCAGACCCAGGTCCTTGAAGTGCACGTCGGGCTGCAGCAGGCGGTGCGTGCCGATGATGAGGTCCACGCGTCCCGCCCGAAGATCTTCCAGGACCCGCTTCTGCTCCCGGGGGGAGCGGAACCGGCTGACGGACTCCACGCGCACGGGGTAGGAGGCGAAGCGCTGGCTGAACACGTTGGCGTGCTGCTGGGCCAGGATGGTGGTGGGGACCAGCACCGCCACCTGCTTGCCGTCCAGGATGGCTTTGAAGGCCGCCCGCACGGCGACCTCCGTCTTCCCGTAGCCCACGTCGCCGATGATGAGCCGGTCCATCGACCGGGGCTGCTCCATGTCCCGCTTCACGTCCTCGATGGCGCGCCGCTGGTCGGGCGTCTCTTCATATTCAAATGTGGCCTCCAGCTCCTGCTGCCAGACCGTGTCGGAGGCGAAGGCGTACCCGGGGATCGTCTCCCGCGTCGCGTGCAGCACCAGGAGGTCGCGGGCCATGGCCTCCGCGGCCTCCTTCGCCCGCCGCTTCTCGCGCTCCCAGTCCGACCCGCCCAGGCGGTGGACCTTCGGCTCGGCTCCCTCGACCCCGATGTACCGCTGCACCAGGTTGATCTGGTCCACCGGCACGTAGAGCCGGTCGCCCTTGTCATACTCCAGCAGCAGGTACTCACGCGACGCCCCGTCCACGGCGAGGCGATGCAGGCCCCGGTACACGCCGATGCCGTGGTGGACGTGCACCACGTAATCGCCCTCGTCCAGGTCCATCCATGACGCCAGGCGCGAGCCTTCCCGGACGGTGCGCAGCCGGCGCCGGCGGTGGCGCCGCCACCCCAGCACTTCGCCATCGGTGATGGTGACCAGGTCGTCCAGGCGGAAGCCCGCCGACAGCGGCACGGGCACCGCCACCACGCCCGCCGGGTCCGGGGGCGCCGCCAGCGTTTCCATGGCGTCCACGGGCACGCCCAGGTCCCGAAAGAGTTCCGCGAGCCTCCGGGCCTGGCTGCTGGCCAGCACGATGCGGCGGCCTTCCTCCCGCCACCGCTGCATCTCCCGGGCCAGCAGCTTGGTCTGCCCGCCGAAGGCGTCCACCGTGTCCATGCTGAAGGCGAACGCCAGGTCTCGCCGGTCGGGCCGGTGGAGGGTGGAGAGGACCACGTGCGGCAGCGGTTCCACGGCGCCCGCGAGGTCCGCCCAGGCGAGGAAGCCCGGGAGGTGGAGGTCGCGTCCCGCCTCCCGGGCGCGGCCCTCTGCCTCGCGCACGCGCGCGATCACCGCCTGGGTCTGCTGCGCCAGCTCCACGGGCTCGTCCAGCACCACCATCCGGTGTGCGCCCAGGTAGTCCAGCACGGTGGCGTCCTGCGCGGGACGCATGTCCCGGAACGGGAGCACGATCGCCTCTTCCAGCGACGCCGTCGAGCGCTGCGTGGTCGGGTCGAAGCTGCGCAGGTCCTCGATCTCGTCGCCGAAGAACTCGACGCGCACCGGCTGCCGGGCGTGGGAGGGAAACAGGTCCACGATGCTGCCGCGCACGGCGAACTCGCCACGGGTGACCACGAGATCGGCACGCGCGTAGCCGGTTTCGACCAGGAACTCGGCCAGCATGTCGCGGCTGACCCCGTGGCCGGGTCGCAGGACCACCTGCAGGCGGCGCAGCCCGTCGGGATCGGGGACGCGCGGTAACACCGCGGGCACCGGGGCCAGGATCACCGCCGGCGTGTCACCCAGCAGATCGTGCAGCAGGGCCAGCCGGTCCCCCACGACCTCCGCGGGCGGCGGCATCTCGTCGTGGGGCAGGACCTCCCAGTAGGGGAAGACGCGAACCCGGCCCTCCAGGTCCGGCAGGAAGGCGAGCAGGTCGTCCTGCAGGCGCTCCGCGGCCTCGCGCGTGGGCGTGACGACCAGCACCGATCCCCGCGCGGGGAGGTGGAGGTCATCCAGCAGCCCGGCCAGCAGGAAAGCCTTCTGCGCGCCCCCCAGTCCAACCGCCCACGGACCGGGGGGACTGTCCCGAAGGGCCGCGAGGAGGCTGGCGTACTCGGGGCGCCGCCGCAGCAGCGGGAGGATACCGGCGAGCGCCATAGCAGACCTATTGTACTGGCAGCCTTTCCGGAGGGTCAAGAAAACGGCCCGCCGCGCCTGCTTTTCCCGGCGCCGACTCTTGCCAGCAGCGCAGTCGCGGTGGTACCGTAGTGAGCGCCAGGGATCCCCCGCGGCAACCGGCGAGCGTGTGCCAGGGGGTCCTTGCGTTTGGAGGAACGCATGACGCGCATTACCGGCAAGGTGGCGGGGCTCCTGGCGGTGGCGGTTGCCCTGGCGGCGATCCCGGTCGCCCGCGGTGCGGCGCCGGAGCCGGAGTCTGTGGCCGCCGTCTTCGCCGCCTACCAGATCGTCACGGAGAAGGCGCTGCGGCCCGGGGAGCCACACGCGCTGCTGGCGGGCGCGCTGGCCGGGGTCAAGAAGATCCTGGCCGAGCGCGGCGTCTCCACGTTGCCCATGGAGCGCGCCCCCGACGCCCGGCCAATGGACGCCACCGCCTTCGCCGAGCGGTTTCGCTGGGCGGTGTTCGCGTCGGGCACCCGGGTGAGCCCGGCCGCGCTGGCCGCGGCAGCCATCCGCGGCATGCTGGCCGCCCTGGACGATCCCCATGCCGCGCACATCTCGGCGCGCGAGTACCAGCGCCAGCTGCAGGCCAGCCGCGGTGAAGCTTACGGCGGCATCGGCGCCACCGTGGGGCTGGAGGGCGCGCGCACCGTCATCGTCTCGGTGCAGGCCGGTAGCCCGGCGCAGCGGGTGGGGCTGCAGACCGGCGATATCATCGTGGAGATCGACCGGCGCGCGACCGGCACCGACGTTGGCGCGGTCTCCGAGGCGCTGCGCGGCGCGCCGTCCACGACGGTCGACCTCCTGGTGGTGCGGCCCGGCGCCGGGCCGCCCCGTCAGGTTGCCGTCCGTCGAGAGTTGATACGGGAGGTGCCGGTCTCCACCCTGGTCATGGCCGGCGGCGTGGGCTACATCGGCATCGCGTCCTTCCACGACAGCATGGTAGCCCTGTTCGCGCAGGCCGTGACCGCCATGGTGCGCAGCGGCGTGCGCGGCCGGGTGCTGGACCTGCGCAACAATCCGGGCGGGTCCGTATTCGCGGCGCTCACGGTGGCCAGTGTCTTTCTCGACAAGGGGCCGGTCGTGTACGTGCAGAGCCGGTCCGGCGCGCCCATCCCGTACCCCGTGATCCCGCCGAAAGAGCGGCCGCGCCTGCCGCTGATCGTGCTGGTGAACGGCGGCACGGCCAGCGCGGCGGAGATCGTCGCCGGAGCTTTGCAGGATGCCGGCGTGCCCCTCATGGGGACGGTCACCTTCGGCAAGGC
>JACQTN010000173.1 GCA_016210785.1 Armatimonadota bacterium | reverse complement strand
GTGCAAGGTACGCCGGCGTACCGCGCTCGCCCAACTCACAGTGCCTCCCCCACGAACCCCCACCCGCGACGGTGCAAGGTGCCGAAACATAGATGATGCTCGGGCTCGGCGGCGCGAGTCCGACCCTGCGTCGTTCAACTCGCTGCGCCGATACCGACACATCGTGGGAAGCCGGCCCTGCACATGACCTTTCCGAGACGGGTTTCCAGCGGCGCGCCGCTATAATGGGGTGGAGGCCGCCATGATCGATCCGGCCGTGCTCCGGCAGATCATCGAATCGCTGGACCCTGCGGGGCCGCCCCGCGCCCTCTTCGTGCGCCGGGCGCCGGGCGGAATCTCAGGCGCCGCCGAGCCCCGGGCGGGCGCGGCCGGAGGCCGGCTGGGCGTGCTCTCGGCCTCCTTCGACCCCCTCACGGCGGCGCACGCCCGCCTGGTCGCGCTGGCCCGCGAGCGGTGCGGACTGGACGAGGTGATGCTCCTGCTGACCCGGGTCAACGTGGACAAGTCCACCGGTATCGACGACCTGGTCCTGCGCGTCGAGATGCTCCTGACCTATGCGGAACGCCGGACGGAGTGCTCGGTGGCCCTGTGCAGCCACGGCCGGTTCGTGGACAAGGCGGCGGCTCTGCGCCCCTGCTACCCCGCACAGACGGCGCGGTGGTTTGTCATGGGGTATGACACCCTGGTGCGCCTGTTTGACCCCAGGTATTACGCCGACCGCGACGCCGACCTCGGGCGCCTCTTCGCCACGAGCCGGGTGCTGGCGGCCAACCGCGGCAGCCCCGGGGAGGCGGAGGTGCGGGCCCTGCTGTCCCGCCCCGAGAACCGGGCGTTCGCGGACGGCGTGGATTACGTGCCCCTCGACGCCTGGCACGCGCGGATCTCCGCCACGGAGGTCCGGTGGCGCGTGGCGCGGGGGGAGTCCATCGCGGACCTGGTGCCGGAGGAAATCGCGGTTTTCATCGAGGCCCGCGGCCTGTACCGGGGGGAGCAGGAGTAGCCCGGAGGGGCGCCGAACGCTGATGGCGCTTGTCGCAGGGTCTGGGCAGTACCCATAAGACGCCCCGGGCTTCCGGCTCACCGTCGGACCCGGGGTTTCTTCGCCGCGCGGCTCGGGAAGCATGGGCCACGATAAGACTGTCAAAGGCTACGACTACCACACCGACATCGACTTCCAGCGTCTGGAGGAGACCTGGTTCACCACGCCTCCCAAGCGGCGGTAGGGGGCGCGTGAGGGAGCACCGGGAGCCGCGGGATACGGGCCTGCGGTCCTCGCGTGAGATCCGGGGGCGCACGCGGCGAGGTGTCCGGCGATGCTGATCTACGCGATCCGCCGCCTCATCCTCGCGGTGCCCGTTTTCGTGGGCATTACCCTCATCACCTTTGTCCTCATGTACCTGGTCCCCGGGGACGCCACGCTGATCTTCGTGGACCCGCAACTGGCCACGATCCAGCCCGAGGTGGTCAAGGCGATCCGGAAGAAGTGGGGGCTGGACGACCCGCTGTACGTCCAGTACGGGCGCTTCCTCTGGAACGTGGCCCGCGGCGACCTGGGGTTTTCCTACCGCACCAACCAGGACGTGCGTAAGGCGGTGCTCGAGCGCCTTCCGGCCACGGCCAAACTGGCGCTGGCCGCCGTGGCCATCTCCACCACCATCGGCGTCGGCACCGGGGTCTTCTCCGCCGTCCACCGGGGTTCGTTCGTGGACACCGCGGGGATGGTGGTGGCGCTGTTCGGCATCTCCATGCCCGTCTTCTGGCTGGGCCTCATGCTCATGTGGTTCGTGGGCGTGAAATTCCCGGTGCTCCCGCCCTCGGGCTATGGCCAGGGTGAGCTGAACTACCTGGTGCTGCCGTCGGTGACCCTGGGGCTGGCGCTCACCGCGAGCATCGCCCGCATGACGCGCTCAGCCATGCTGGACGTGATCAGCATGGACTACGTGCGCACGGCGCGCGCCAAGGGCGTGAATGAGCCAGACGTCATCTCGCGCCACGCGCTGCGGAACGCGCTCATCCCCGTGGTCACCATCATCGGCGTTCAGATGGGCAACCTGATGGCCGGCGCGGTCATCACTGAGACCGTCTTCTCCTGGCCGGGAATTGGCCAGCTGATCGTGGACGCGATCAGCCAGCGCGACCTGCCGGTGGTGCTGGGGTGCGTGGTCTTCTTCGCACTGATCTTCATTCTCGTGAATCTGCTGGTGGACCTGACGTACGGCGTGCTCGACCCGCGCATCCGGTACGGTTGAACGTGGAGACGGCGGACATCCGAGGATGAGAGCGCCATGAGAGCCGTCGAGGCCCGGCCGGTCGCGCCCGTGCAACCGGTGGTATTCGCTGTCCCACCGGGCCAGTTGATCTGGCGGCGCTTGAAGCGCAACCGCAGCGCCATGGTGGGGGCCATCACGGTGGGAATCCTGGCAACGATCGCCGTGTTTGCCCCGTGGGTATCCCCCTACGACCCCATCAAGAACGATCTGGCCAACTCTATGGTGGCGCCTGGCTCCAGGTTCTTGCTGGGCACGGACAACCTGGGCCGGGACATCCTGAGCCGCGTCATCTTCGGGTCCCGCATCTCCCTCACCGTGGGCCTGGTAGTGCAGAGCACGGCGGTCACCATCGGCACCCTGCTCGGCCTGCTGGCGGGGTACTACCGGGGTCCGCTGGACGATGGCGTCTCGGGGCTCACCAACATCATGTTCGCGTTCCCCAGCTTCCTGTTTGCGCTGGCGATCATGGCCGTGCTGGGACCCAGTCTGTACAACGTCTTCATCGCGCTGGGTGTGGTGGGGTGGCCGACCATCTGCCGCCTGGTGCGGGGGGAGGCGTTGTCGCTCCGGTCCAAGGACTTCGTGGAAGCGGCCCGCGCCGGCGGCGCCAGCGACCTGCGCATCATGCTGCGGCATATCCTGCCCAACAGCCTCGGGCCGATCATCGTGGCCGCCACGCTGGGCGTGGCCGGCGCCATCCTGGCCGAGGCCAGCCTGAGCTTTCTGGGGCTGGGTGCCCAGCCGCCGGCGCCCAGCTGGGGGTCGATGCTCAGCCGCGGGCGGGCGTACATCTGGAACGCGCCCTGGTTGACTTTCTTTCCCGGCCTGGCCATCTTTGTGGCCATTCTTGGGTTGAACCTCCTTGGTGATGGGCTGCGCGATGTGCTGGACCCCAGGCTGCGCCACTAGCCGCCGGAGGGCTGATGCAGCCTGCGAGGGACCGAACGCTGTGCCAGATTCACGTGACTGGGGAGGGATGTCCGGATGAATCGTGCGATGTCCGCAGCCGTGGCGCTGCTGGCTGTCCTGCTGGTGGTCACCCTGCTACCCCAGGCTCCCACGGCGGCTCAGGGCCGCCGGGGCGGCACCCTCAGATACGCCCACTACGCCGAGCCGCCCACCATGGATGCTCACTGGACCACGGCGGCGCAGACCAGCGACATCTCCCGCTTCGTCATGGAGCAACTGTTCGCGCTGGACAGCAAGCTGCGCCCGCAGCCGCTCCTGGTGGAGCGCTTCACCACCTCCGCCGACCGCAAGGTCTACACCTTCTCCCTGCGGCAGGGCATCATGTTCCACCACGGCCGGGAGATGGTGGCCGACGACGTGGTGGCGTCGCTCCGGCGGTGGGGTGGGCTCGGCGCCAACGGGCGAGAGCTGTTCGCGCTGGTAGACAGCCTGAGCGCCAAGGACAAGTACACGGTGGAGATGCGCCTCAAGGAGCCCAACGCTCTGGTGACGGTCTATCTCGCGCTGCCCGGGCAGGCCGCGGTGATCTACCCCAAGGAAGTGGCGGAGGAGGCGGGGCGAGGGCGCGCCCGCCGCATCATCGGCACCGGGCCCTACCGGCTGGTGGAGCACCTGCCCGATCGGCACATCAAGCTGGAGCGCTTCGCGCAGTACAAGCCGCGGTCGGAGCCGGGCGACGGGCTGGCAGGCAAGCGCGAGGCCTACTTCGACACCGTCATGATCCTGCCCATCCCCGACCCGGCGGTGCGCATCGCCGGGATCCAGAAGGGCGAGTACCATTTTGCCCACGCCGTGCCGCCCGACGAGTACAACCGGCTGCGGCAGTATCCGCAGATCGTGGCATTCGTAGTGCCCTGCGCGTCGTGGCTGATTGGACAGATGAACAAGATACAGGGCCCGCTGACCAACAAGAAGCTGCGCCAGGCGATCCAGGCGGCGCTGGACATGGAGAAGGTGATGTCCGCGGCGTTCGGCCCGAAGGAGCTGTGGCGGCTCGATCCCGGCCTGATGCCTAAAGAGCACTACATGTGGACCGACGCGGGCAAGGAGCTGTACAACCAGAAGAACGTGGAGCGCGCCCGTACGCTGCTGCGAGAAGCCGGCTACCAGGGGCAGCCCGTCCGGTGGATGACCTCGCCGGAGCGGACCACCTACTACACGGCCAGCCTGGTGGCGAAGAGCCAGCTCGAGGCCGCGGGGATCAAGATGGAGATGGTCCTGGTGGACTGGGCCACGCTGATCTCCCGCCGCAACCGCGCCGACGCCTGGGACCTGTTCACCACGGGCCAGCTGGCCCCGCTGGTGGACCCGGTGGTCAATGTCCTGCCGCTATTGCCCAACTGGCCGGGGTGGTACGAGAGCCGCGATATGGCGGCGTTTCTGAAGCTCATGAGCCGCCACACCGAGGTGGGCGTGCGTAAAGACCTGTGGCAGCGGGCGCAGCGCCTCTTCTATGAGGATGCGGTCACCATCAAGTTCGGCGACTTCTTCGTGCTGCACGCCATGCGCCGGGAGTTGAGGGGCGTGACCGGGTCGCCGGTGCTGGCCTTCCTCAACGCGTGGGTGCAGTGACAGGCGTGGGCCACGACGTCGTGCTGGCGGCGCGCCTGATGGCCGGTCCGGTCGAGGCCGCCGGGTGGAGGCGACGCGGGCCCGGGCCGGCTGCTGCGGCGGGATCGCGGAGATGCTGAGCTACGTCATCCGGCGCGTGATCGCCCTGCTGCCCGTGCTCCTCATCGTGGCCACGGTGGGGTTCCTCCTCATCCACCTGACGCCCGGCGACCCCGCGGCGGTGATGCTGGGACCGGATGCGGCGCCGGACGAAGTGGAGCGCGCTCGGCACGAGATGGGGCTGGACCTGCCGCTGCCGGTGCAGTTCCTCCGCTGGTACGGCCGCGTCCTGCGGGGAGACCTGGGGTACTCCATTTTCCTGGACCGGCCGGTGATCCAGGCGATCGTGGAGCGCCTGGAGCCCACCATGCTGCTCACCGGCATGAGCCTGGCCATCGCCCTGGCCATCGGCGTCCCCACCGGCGTGTGGGCGGCCGTGCGCCACAACACCATCGTCGACCAGGCCTGCATGGGGTTCGCCCTGGCGGGGGTCTCCATCCCCAACTTCTGGCTGGGGCTTAACCTCATCTTGCTCTTTTCCATCTACCTCGGCCTCTTCCCCGTGGCGGGGTACACGCCGCTGGCGGAGGGCGTCCTGCGCTCGCTGCAGTCGCTGGTCCTCCCGGCCATCACCCTGGGGTCGGGCGCCTCCGGGCTCATCGCGCGGATCACGCGCTCCAGCATGCTGGAGGTCCTGGGGCAGGACTTCGTGCGAACGGCGCGGGCGAAGGGACTCCGCGAGCGCCTGGTGATCTTCCACCACGCGCTGCGCAACGCGCTCATCCCCACGGTGACCGTCATCGGGCTGGCGGTGGGGGCGCTGCTGGCCGGCGCGGTGGTCACGGAGACCGTCTTCGCCCTGCCCGGCGTGGGTCGGCTGGTGATCTCATCGGTGCTGCGCCGGGATTACCCGCTCATCCAGGGCGCGCTGCTGTTCCTGGCCATGATCTACGTCCTGGTGAACCTGGCCGTGGACATTCTCTACGTCTATCTCGATCCCCGTGTGAAGTACGTGTAGCGTCATGGGACGCGTCATTGCGGCGGGCGGCAGGGTGGCAGAGCTCGAGCGCCGGCCCATGCCGTCGGCGCTGCGGGTACTGCTGCGCAGCCGGCCGGCCACGGTGGGCGGGGCGATTGTCCTGTTCGTGCTGCTGGTCGGCCTGCTGGCTCCCGCGCTGGCGCCCTACGACCCGCTGGCGATCAACGTGCCGCAGCGGCTGCGTCCGCCGTCCCCCGAGTACCTCTTCGGCACCGACGACGTGGGGCGCGACGTCTTCAGCCGGGTCGTCTTCGGCGCACGCGTCTCGCTGGCGGTGGGCGGCTTGGTGGTGCTGATCACCGGGGTGGTGGGACTGGCGCTGGGGCTGGTGTCGGGGTACTACGACCGCGTGGACGCGGTGCTGATGCGGGTGCTGGACGGACTCATGGCGTTTCCCACCATCCTGCTGGCCATCGCCCTGATGGCCGCGCTCGGTGCCCGGCTCTCCAACGTCATCATCGCGCTGAGCGTCGTCTTTGCCCCGCGCGTGGCGCGGGTGGTGCGCAGCATGGTGCTGGTGACGCGGGAGATAGACTTCGTGGCGGCGGCGCGGGCCCTGGGCGGCGCCGATTGGCGCGTCATCGTGCGACACATCATGCCCAACTGCCTGTCGCCGCTCATCGTGCAGGAGACCTTCATCTTCGCCCAGTCGGTGCTGGTGGAGGCGGCGCTCTCTTTCCTGGGTGCCGGCGTGCCCCCGTACATCCCCTCGTGGGGCAACATCATCACCAGCGGCCGCACCTTCATGCAGATCGCGCCCTGGCTCACGGTGATCCCCGGCGTGGCGCTGATGCTCACGGTGCTGGGGCTGAACCTGCTGGGGGACGGCCTGCGCGACCTGGCCGACCCGCGGCTGCGGGGGCGGTCGCTGGGCCGGCGCCCCACTTCCCGCGAGTAGATTTTCCCTCTCACACATCGCAGGCACCTGGTGGACGCGTGAGCTGTTCAGGTGGCGGCCTGATTCTGGATACATATTTATGGTAAAATATATCC
>JACQTN010000149.1 GCA_016210785.1 Armatimonadota bacterium | reverse complement strand
GTCCATCGTCAGCAAGAAGGCCGTGGGCGAGGAGATCCGGCGCGTGCTGGGGGCCACGCTGCAACTGGTGGCAGCGGCCATGGCGTGGGCGGTGACCGTGGCCATCGTCCTGGGTGTCACCTCCGCGGTGCGCCCCGGCACGCTGGTGGACAAGGCGGTGATGGTGCTGGGGCTGCTGGGTCTCTCGCTGCCCATCTTCTGGGTTGGGCTCATGCTGATCTGGTGGCTGGCCTTCCGCTGGCAGATGTTCCCCATCTCCGGGTGGGGCGGGCCCATCTGGACCGCCGAAGGCTTCTACTACACGGTGCTGCCGGCGGTCACGCTGGGCGCGAACCTGGTGGGATCACTCGCCCGCATGACCCGCGCCCAGGTCCTGGAGGTGCTGCGCCAGGACTACATCCGGACCGCTCTGGCGAAAGGGCTGGTCCAGCGACGCGTGCTGTACACGCACGCGCTGCGCAACGCCGCGCTGCCCATCGTCACGCTGGTGGGGCTGCAGTTCGGCTACCTGCTGGGCGGCGCCGTGGTGACGGAGACCGTCTTCAGCTGGCCTGGCATGGGGCGCACCGTGGTGCGGGCGATCCTGTCCAAGGACTTCCCGCTGGTGCAGGGCATCGTGCTCACCATGGCCCTGAGCTTTGTGACCATCAATCTGCTGGTCGATCTCCTGTATGCTGCGCTCGATCCCCGCATCCGTTATACGTGAGCGCGGCTCGCCGACGCTGCTGGCGACCGTCGTCCGGCGGTTGGCGCGCGACCGCGTCACGCTTGCGGCGATGTGCTTCATCGTGGCTGCCGCCGCGGCCGCGGCGCTGGCGCCGGTTCTCGCCCCGTACGATCCGTACCAGGTGAACATGCCACGCAAGCTGGAGACGCCCGGCCGCGCTCACTGGTTGGGGACCGACGAGGTGGGGCGGGACGTGCTGAGCCGGCTGCTGTACGGCGCGCGCATCTCCATGACAGTGGGGTTGGTGGCGACCGGCATCGGCCTGACCTCGGGCGTCCTGACCGGCGTCTGCGCGGGGTACTTCCGGCGTCTGGACAACGTGATCATGCGCGTGGTGGACGTGTTCATGGCCATCCCCAGCATCCTGCTGGCGCTGACCTTCGTGGCCGCGCTGGGGCCGGGCCTGTACAACGTGATGGTGGCCGTGGGAATCGGGGCGCTGCCCGCCTTTGCGCGCCTCACCCGGTCGTCCGTGCTGAGCCTGCGGGAGATGGAGTTCGTGCAGGCCGCCCGTGCCGCGGGCGCCACCGACCTCTACATCATCTTCCGCCACATCCTCCGCAACGCGCTGCCGCCGCTGCTGATCTACGGAAGCCTTCACATGGCGGGCTCCATCCTGTCGGCGTCGATCTTGAGTTTCCTGGGCCTGGGCGTGCAGCCGCCGGCCGCGGAGTGGGGGGCCATGGTGAGCGGCGGCCGCGCCTACCTGCGCCAGGCGCCGCTGCTCAGCACCTTTCCGAGCCTGGCCATTTTCTTCGTGGTCATGTCCTTCAACCTGCTGGGCGACGGGCTCAGGGACATTCTGGATCCCAGGCTGCGTGGCACGCTGTGACCACGACTCCCTCTCCCTCTGGGAGAGGGTCGGGGTGAGGGTAGGGGAGAGGAGGACCGACATTGGCAACCACGACGGTCATCGCCAACGCCGACTGGGTGGTCGGCTTCGACGGCAAAGGGCACCGCCTCATCAAGGGCGGTACCGTGGCTTTCAGCGGCAGCACCATCACCTACGTGGGGACCGCGTACAAGGGACCCGCGGACACCACTATCGACGGGCGCGGGCGCGTGATTATCCCCGGGCTCATCAGCACCCACGCCCACCTGATGTTCGAGGGGCGCAACAAGGGGTTCCTGGAGGACCAGGCCAGCCGCAAGCTGTGGATGTCCGGGTTATTTGAGTACCTGCCCGCGATGGGGGCCTTCGACCCGGAGGGCCTGGTAGACGTGTTGCGCTTCGCCTGCGTGGAGCTGGTGAAGAGCGGGTGCACGACGGTCTTCGAGATGGGCTGGCTCAACGACGAGACGCTGGCCGTGCTGGAGGAGTCAGGGCTGCGCGTCTTCACCGGGCCCTTGTACCGCTCGGCCCGCTGGTACACCCCCAACGGCCACGAGGTCCTCTACGAGTGGGACGAGGAGGCCGGGAAGAAGGGCTTCCGGGGCGCCCTCGATTTCGTGGAGAAGCGCGGCGGGGACTGGGGTGGCCGGCTTGTCGGCGTGCTGTGCCCGGCGCAGGTGGACACCTGCACCCCGGATCTGCTGCGCGAGACCATGGCGGCCGCGCGCCAGTTGAAGGTGGGCGTGCAGATCCACGCCGCGCAGAGCGTGAGCGAGCATCTGGAAATGATGCGCCGGCACGGCATGACGCCCGTCGAGTTCCTGGCGAAGCACGGCGTGGTGGGGCCGGACGTCATCATCGGCCACGCCATCTTCCTGGCGCACCACAGCATGATTCGCTACGCTGACCACGACGACCTGGGTCTGCTGGCACAGACCGGCACCCACGTGGCCCACTGTCCCTGGGTCTTCGGGCGGCGCGGGCTGCACATGGAGTCCTTCGGCGGCTACCTGCGGCGCGGCGTCAACATCACCATCGGCACCGACACCTGCCCGCAGGACATGATGGAAGAGATGCGGATGGCGGCGGTGCTGTCCAAGAACGCCACCAATGACACGGCGTGCCCGACGGCCGCGGAGACCTTCACCGCGGCCACGCTGGGCGCGGCCAGGGCGCTGGGGCGGGACGACCTGGGGCGGCTGGCCCCGGGGGCGAAGGCCGACGTCGCCATCCTCGACGGCCGCACGATGAACATGCGCCCCCTGCGGGATCCCATCAAGAGCATCGTCTACTACGGGGCGAGCCGCAGCGTGGAGACGGTGGTCGTGGACGGTCGGGTCGTGGTGAAGGACGGGAGGGTTCCGGGCGTGGATGAGCATGTCCTGGCGGAGCGCATCCAGGCCGCGGCGGAGCGCACGCTGGCCACGGTCCGGGAGCGGGACTGGGCCCGTCGCACACACGAGCAGATGTCGCCGCTGTCCTTCGCGTTGTGGGACGGGAAGGCGTAGACAGGGGAAATCGTTTCCCGGGACGAATCGCTGTCGTGAAATTCTGCATGTCCGTCGGCTCGATCGGTTCAGTTGGCATCCGCGCAGAGGTGGCCAGCCGCGCAGAGGGGTAACCGCCGCGTTCCGACCGACCCGGCGCCGCCTGGAGGCGCGGGCGCCGTCCATGGTGTCCGCCGGGCGGACGGCGCTCTCGTGCACCGATTCGCAGCGAGACGGCCGCGCAGGCCGCAAAGGCCGGAGCGTGTGGTCGCAGAGAGGGGGATGAGCGAGCGATGAGACAGGTGAGCAAGCGGGTGAATCCATGGACGTGGTGTGGCCTGCTGGTCGCGGCGCTGCTGGTGGCCACGCTCGCGCCCGTGTCGGGCGCGCCGGCCGCGCCGTCTCCCGGTGGCGTGCTGAAGGTCGCCATCGTGGCGCAGCCCTCGATCCTGGACCCGACCAAGTCCATCTCCGGCATCAGCCGCGTGGTGCTGGAGAACGTGGTGGACCGGCTGGTGCGGCTGGACGAGAAGCTCAAGATCCAGCCCGAGCTGGCAGTCTCCTGGCGCACCGTGTCGCCGACCGAGTACGTCTTCACGCTGCGGCGGGGCGTGAAGTTCCACGACGGCACCGACTTCAACGCCCGCGCCGTCAAGGCGTACTTCGATCACATTCTGGACCGGCGGCGGAACTCACCGCGTCTCTCCAACTTCACGCAGGTAAGAGACGTGCACGCCGTCGACGACTACACGGTCCGGTTCCTCCTGTCCGCGCCTTTCGCCCCGTTCCTCACCCAGTTGAGCGAGTGGGGGTACATGATCTCGGCGACGCAACTGGCCAGGTCGCCCGAGACTCTCGCCGAGAAGCCCGCCGGGACGGGTCCCTACCGCATCGACCGGTGGGTGCGCGACGACCACGTCCGGCTGGTCCGCCACCGCGACTACTGGGAGAAGGGGCTGCCCTACCTCGATGAGATCGTCTTCCAGGTCATCCCCGAGGGCACGGTGCGGGTGACCAACCTGCGGACCGGGCAGGTGCACGCCGCCGACAGCATCCCGGCGCGGGACGTCCAGACGATGAAGGACGATCCCAAGTTCAAGTGGACGGTCGTCTCCTCGCCCGGGTACCGTTCCTTCTACCTGAACACCGCGGCGGCGCCCTTCGGCGACCGCCGGCTGCGCCAGGCCTTCGCCCACGCCGTGGACCGGGAGGTGCTGGTGAAGACGGTGGCCTTCGGGTTCGGGGTGCCGGCCTACGGACCCATCGCGCCCTCCCACTGGGCCTACGCCCGCCACTTCCAGCCCTACAAGGGGAGCGATCCGCAGAAGGCCCGCGCCCTGCTCGCCGAAGCAGGCAGGCCCAACGGCTTCCCGTTTTCCGTGAAGATGGCGAACAACCCCGAGGAGCTGCGTCTCGTCCAGGCCGTCCAGGAGCAACTGCGGCAGGTCGGTATGGACCTGCGGATCGACGCGGGCGAGTACGTGGCCAAGCGGAGCGAGGTACTGCGCGGCGCGTACGACGCCTTCTACGCGGGCTTCCTGGGCGGGCCCGACCCGGACTCCAACACCTACGACAGCTTCCACTCGCGCGGGTCCTTCAACTGGGTGAAGTACAACAGCCCGGAGGTGGACCGGCTGCTGGACGCGGCCCGCACCGAGCTGGTGCAGGAGAAGCGCCGGCAGCTTTACCGGCTGGTGGAGGAGATTCTGGCCCGCGACTCACCCATGATCTTCATCAAGTTCCCGTACTACGAGACCGACGGCCACGTGGTGCTGGCCTCGGTGCAGGACCTGGTGCCCATCCCTCAGCAGCGCCTGCTGCTGAAGCAGGTGTGGCTCCGGAAGTGAGATGCTGCGGTACATCGGGCAGCGGGTCGCGCTCTTCATCCCGACGACACTGCTGCTGCTGTTCCTTGTCTTCGCGCTGATCTACCTGATCCCGGGGGATCCGGTAGAAGCGATGCTGGCGGAGCAGGCCGGCCCGGAACTGATCGCCCGGGTGCGGGCCGACCTGGGGCTCGATCAACCCCTGCATCTCCAGTTCGTGCACTGGCTGGGGAAGGCGCTGCGGGGAAACCTGGGGCGGAGCATCCGCAGTGAGGAACCGGTCGGGCAGGCGCTGGCGAAGCGCCAGCCCGGCACCCGCGAACAGGCGCTGCTGGCCACCCTGGTGGCCGTGGCCATCGCACTGCCCGCCGGGGTCATCTCGGCGGTCCGCCGCGGGCAGTGGGCGGACTCCATCAGCCGGATCGCCGCGCTCCTGGGTCTCTCCTTTCCTTCTTTCTTTCTCGCCATCGTCCTGATCTACGTCTTTGCGCTGGGGCTGCGGGTGCTCCCGCCCTCCGGCTACCGGCCCTTCACGGAAGACCCGCTGCAGAACCTCCGGTTCATGATCATGCCAGCCGTCTGCCTGGGCATGGTCATGGCGGCGATCCTCAGCCGCATGACGCGCTCAAGCCTGCTGGAGGTTCTCGGTGAAGACTACATCCGCACCGCCCGCGCCAAGGGGCTGTCCGGCCGGATGGTGATCTACAAGCACGCCCTCAAGAACGCTCTCATCCCGGTCGTGACCATCGCCGGCATCCAGTTCGGGGCGCTGCTGGGTGGGACGGTGATCATCGAGACGATCTTCGCGCTGCCTGGGATCGGGCGGCTGCTCATCGATAACATCCGCGCGTCGGACTTCCCCATGGTGCAGGGCGTGGTGCTCTTCATGGCCCTGGCGCGCCTGGTGATCAATCTCGCCACCGACCTGCTCTACGGCTGGCTCGACCCCCGGATCAGGTATGGTTGACCCAGCGTGGCCGGCGAGGCCGCAGCCGGCGAGCCTGCGGCACTCGGTGGTCTGGCGAGTGGGCCGGAGCCGGACCGGCCTGCTCCCGATGCTCTTCCTGCTCGTCCTGCTCGCCGCCGCGCTCCTCGCGGGCGTGCTGGCGCCCTACAGTCCGACCAGGCAGAGCCTCTTCCGGGCATTCGAGGCGCCCGGCCGCGACCACTGGGTGGGGACGGACGACCTGGGCCGCGACGTCTTCAGCCGGGTGCTGTACGGCACCCGGGCGTCGCTGCGGGTCGCCCTGCTGGCGACGGTCTTCTCGGCCGTGGCGGGGACGCTGCTGGGACTGGTTTCGGGCTGGTGGACGGGGACGCTGGACAACGTCATCATGCGCCTGATGGACGCGCTCCTGGCGTTTCCCACCATCGTGCTGGCGCTGGGCATCATCGCCATGCTCGGTCCCGGCATGAACAACGCCATGCTGGCCATCGGCATCGTGGGCACGCCGGTGTTCGCGCGGCTGGTGCGCAGCCAGGTGCTGGCGCTGCGCGAGCGTCCCTTCGTGGAGGCGGCGCGGGCCCTGGGCCGGCCGGAGTGGGGGATCATCTGGCACCACGGGCTGCCCAACACGCTGCCGGTCATCATCGTACAGACGAGCCTGCGGCTGGCCGAGGCGGTCCTGGTGGAGTCCGCCCTGAGCTTCCTGGGGATGGGGGTGCAGCCGCCCACGCCGAGCCTGGGGATGATGCTGAACGATGCGCGAGGATTCCTGACCTACGCGCCGTGGATGGCGCTCGCCCCCGGCCTGACCATCTTCTTTACCGTGCTGTCCATCAATCTGCTGGGAGACACGCTGCGGGATGTTCTCGACCCGCGGCTGCGGGGTGAGCCCCAGGGGACCGTGTAGCGCTGGCGGACCGCGCGAGGCGGGCCGGGCAGCGCGGGACCGCACAAGGGGGAAACACGTTGATGCTGGATGTGCTGATCAAGAACGGCCGCGTCATCGATGGGACCGGCAATCCCTGGTATCGGGCCAACGTCGGCATCAGGGGAGACCGCATCGCGTACATCGGCACGCTGGAGCCCGAAGCGCGGCAGGTCGTCGACGCCGCGGGCTGCGCCGTCACGCCGGGGTTCTGGGACGTGCACACCCACAGCGAGTTCCAGCTTCTCATCGAGCCGGACATGCTGGGGTACACCTTCCAGGGGATCACCACGGTCGTCAGCGGCAACTGCAGCTTTGGCATCTACCCCGACAAGCGCCACAAGGCGCAGGAATTCACCCCGAGCGAGGCCGGGCAGTACCGGGACCTGGAATGGTCCAGCCTTGAGGGCTACGCCGCCCCGGTGAACCGGAAGGGGACGTCCGTCAACTCGATTCCCCTCATCGGCCACGGCACCATCCGCTGGACGGTGATGGGCAACGAGCAACGGGCGCCGCGCCCCGACGAGCTGAAGAAGATGGAGGACCTGCTGCGGGAAGGGATGCGACAGGGCGCCGCCGGCATGTCCACCGGGCTGGACTACGTGCCCAGCCGCTTCGCAGAGATCGAGGAACTGGTGGCGCTCGGCGGTGTGCTGCGCGAGACGGGCGGCATCTATGCCTCCCACACGCGGTGGGTCTCGCCCCTGTACGCCTACTCCTACAACGCCAACGAGGTGCTGTGTCCGACCGAGGACCGCGCCCGCCACATCGAGGGCATCCGGGAGGCCATCGAGATCGGCCGCCGGGCGGAGATCCCCGTGCAGATTTCCCATCTGCATACCTCCGCCGTCATCGGCACGGAGATGGCCATGATCCACCAGGCGCGCCGCGAGGGCGTGGACGTCACGGTGGACGCCATGAGCTACAACGTACCGTTCTCCACGCTCTCCGACACGCTACTCACGCTGACGAAGACGCGCTCGCCCGAGTACGCGGATGTGCCGTGGGAGGAGTACTGCGCGATGCTGCGGCGCCCGGAGGTGCGGGAACGCATGAGCCGCTCGCCCCAGTACCGTCGCTACTTCTGGCCGGAGACCGCGCCCAGGTGGCGGCTGGCGCAGACCGGCGATCCGGCCATGGACGGACGCTCGGTCGGCGAGGTCGCAAAAGAGCGGGGGATGAGCCCGGTGGACCTGATGTTTGACCTCGTCCTCGACCGGTCGCGGCGCATCCTGATCGTGCCCCCGGAAGAGGTGCTGGTGGAGCTGCCGCGGGAGCAGATCACGGACGATCTCATCATGATGGGGTCCGATCACCTGCAGGGCGATCCGAAAGATCCGTACGCGCGCACGTCCCCGCGGGGTTTCGCCGCCGTCCCCCGCTACCTGGAGCACGCGCAGCGCTTCGGCCAGTCCCTGGAGACCACGGTGCGTCAACTCAGTAGCTTGCCCGCGGCACGCTTCGGCTTCCCGGAGCGCGGCACGATCGCCCCTCACCAGATCGCCGACGCGCTGGTCTTCCGGCCGGAGGAGGTCCGTGGCCGGGCGACCATGGCGGACCCGCTGCAGCTCGCGGAGGGGATGCGATACGTCTTCATCGCCGGGCAGCCGGTGATCGCCGCGGGGAAGCACACGGACCGGCGCCCTGGCCGCGTCCTGTTGCGGATGGTGTGAGAGGGCGGGCGGGAGTGCCGTGTGGAGATGGGGAGGGTTGTGTGAGGCCTGGCACGGGTGCCGCGAGAGGACGCGGGCCAGACGCCGGTGGTGGGCAAGGGCCGATGCCGCCACGGGACGCGAGAGCGCGTGACGCGACCCGAACGACGCTGTGACGTGACGGGGAGGCTACACGCATGCTTGACGCGCTGATCAAGAACGGCAGGGTGATCGACGGCACCGGCAACCCTTGGTACCGGGCGAACGTGGGCATCGCGGGCGACCGCATCGCCTACATTGGTACGCAGGGGCTGGAGGCCCGGCAGATCATCGACGCGACTGACCAGGTGGTTGCCCCCGGCTTCTGGGATGTGCACACCCACAACGAGTTCGAATTGCTGCGCACCGCCGACATCGATGGTTTCATCTTCCAGGGGATCACCACCATCGTCACGGGGAACTGCAGTTGGGGCGTGCACCCCGACAAGCGCCACAAGGCGTTGGAGTTCACGCCCAGCGAGGCGGAGGAGTACCGCGACCTGGACTGGTCAGGGATTGAGGGCTACGCGGCGCTCCTAAACCGGAAAGGCGCCACGGTGAACTCCATCCCCCTGATCGGCCACGGGACCATCCGGTGGACCGTGATGGGCAACGAGAAGCGTCCCCCCACGCCGGAGGAGCTGTCGCGCATGCAGGATTTGCTGCACGAGGGGATGCGCCAGGGCGCGGTCGGTATGTCCACCGGGCTCGACTACGTGCCGAGCTGCTTCGCCGATACCGACGAGCTGGTGGCGCTCGGGCAGACGCTGCGCGAGACCGGGGGAATGTACGTCACCCACACCCGCTACGTGTCGCAGGTGTACGCCTACTCCTACAACGCCCACGAGGTCATGTGCCCGACGGAGGACCGGGCCCGCCACATCGAGGGGCACCGCGAGGCGCTTGAGGTCGGCCGGCGGGCGGAGATCCCCGTGCAGATCTCCCACCTCCACACGTCGGGGGTCATCGGCACCGAACTGGCCATGATTCACCAGGCGCGCCGGGAGGGCGTCGACGTCACCGTGGACTCCATGGCGTACAACGTCCCGTGGTGTCCGCGCTCCGACTTCCTGCTGCGGATCTGCCAGACCCGGGCGCCCGATTACGCGCACCTGCCGCAGGAGGAGTTCCGCCGGCTGCTGACGACTCCGGAGTTCAGAGTGCGGATGAGCGCCTCGCCCAACTTCCGCCGGTTCTTCTCGCCGCTCACCGCGGGGAAGTGGCGCCTGGCCCGCACGGGCAACCCGGAGCTGGACGGGCGGTCGGTGGCGGAGATCGCCGCGGAGCGCAAGAAGACGCCGGTGGACGTGATGTTTGATGTCGTGGTGGATGTGGACCATCCCGCCTTGCTCGTGCCGCCCGAGTCGGTCATCCAGGACCTGCCCCGAGAACAGATCACCGACGACCTGATCATGATGGGATCCGATGCCATCGATCGGCACCCCGGCGACCCCTACCTGAAGGCGACGGCGCGCGGATGGGCTGCGATCCCCCGCTTCCTCGAGCACGCGCAGCGGTTCGGCCAGCCCCTGGAGCACTCGGTGCGCCGGCTCGCCAGCATGCCCGCCGCGCGGTTCGGCTTCCCCGACCGCGGGACCATTGCACTGCGGCAGATGGCCGACATCATTGTCTTCCGGCAGGAGCAGGTGAAGGCGAAGGCCACGCTGATGGATCCGTACCGGCCGGCGGAGGGGATGAGCCATGTGCTGATCGGCGGGCAGACGGTGATCGAGAATGGCACGATGACCGGCCGGCGGCCGGGGCGCGTCCTGCTGCGGCGCGTGTGACCAGACAGAGGACCCGCTCGTCTGCCTTCCGGGCGGTCTGGCGAGATTGGCGCTGTGGATCCGGTGCAGGCAGCGGGCGCTACGCCTTCCCGGCTGAGGAGGCGCTTCCCACGACGTCCCGCCAGAACCGCAGGAAGTTCCGCCCGACGATGCGGGCGACGGCCTCCTCCGCGAGGCCGCGCTCCAGCATCTTCGCGGTCAGGTTCGGCCAGAGATCCCAGGTCTCCATGCCGCCGCACGCTTCATTGGGGGAGAAGCGGTGCTCGGGCAGCCAGCCCACCCAGTCGAAGTCGCCCGGCCGGATGCTCTCCACGATGCTGTCGTAGGTCCACTCCATAATGAGATAGTACGGCTTCCCCCAGTCGGTCCCGATCCCCACGGCTTCCGTGCCCGCGATGTCGAGGACGTACATCATGTGATCCACCACCGTGTCCAGGGTGGCACCCCGGCCGGTCGGCGTCAACATGGCGGGAGCGATCAGGATGCCGATGTAGCCGCCGCGCTCCGCCACCGCCCGCAAGATGTGGTCCGGCTTGCCCCGCGGGTGGTTGCCCAGTTTCCGGGAGCAGGAGTGGGTCACGGCGATGGGCCGCGCCGACACCTCCAGCGCGTCCAGCAGTGTCTGGTCGGCGCAGTGGGACGTGTCCACCACAATGCGGCGCTCGTTGAGCTTCTCCACCAGCTTCACGCCGAAGCGGCTGAGGCCGCCGTCCCGGCGCTCCACGCAGCCGTCCCCGTACAGGTTGCGCAGGTTGTACGTGAGCTGCACGATGCGCACGCCCAGGCCGTACAGCGTGTCCACCCGGGCAAAGTCGTCGCCGACGGGATCGGCATTTTGAAGGTTGAAGATGATGGCGTGCTGCCCGGACGCGTGCGCCGCCTCCACGTCCTCCGGCCGCAGGCCTTTGATGAAGTGGCCGCGCAGGCCGTCCAGCAGACGGTCGGAGCGGCCGATGGCGCCCAGCACGTACTCCCACGACCGCGACGGCGGGCCGGAGAACACCAGGCTGGTGCTGGCCGCGGTCACTCCGGACCGCTTCCACCAGTCCAGGTAGCCCCGCCGCAGCTCCGCGTCGGTCGCGATGTTGTCCACCAGGTACGCGGCGAGCCGCGCCTGGATGTTGCCGCGGGAGAGTCCCTGCGCCTTGAGGGCGCGCGCCATCTCCACCATGTGCGGCGACAGATACATCTCGCTGTCCCAGTTGGGGGCCAGCGTGTCCACCGCGGGATGTTGTGCGTGAAGCCTGCGGGCCGTCTCCAGCCATCGGGTATCCATGGTGCGTTTCCGCTTCGCGCCCGCGCCGGCGATTCCTGCCCCGCCGCGCCCGGCGCGCGTCCGCTCGCATTGCCCCGGCGAAATGGCCGTGCGGCGTGATGGCCGTGTGGCGCGGTGACCTGTCGGTGCCGGCTGTGCTATACTGAAACCCGCAGATTGGGGGGGGAGGCCTCGACTCGAAGCATGCCTCGCTATGTGGTCGGGCGAGCGGCCGGTTTCCCGCCCGGGAGCCGGGTCATCGTCGATGCCGGCGGCCGCTCGATCGGCGTCTTCAACGTCCGCGGCACGTACTACGCGCTGCGCAACCGCTGCCCGCACCAGGGCGCGCCCCTGTGCCTGGGCAAGATCAAGGGCACCAACCTTCCCGGCAAGCCCTACGAGTACGTGTACGGCCGCGAGGATGAGATCATCCAGTGTCCCTGGCACGGGTGGGAGTTCGAGATCGCCACGGGGCGCACGTTCTTCAACCCCCACCGGTGGCGCGTCAAGACCTACGACGTCACCGTCGGCCGGCCGGAGGAGGAGGATGTGACGCTGGAGACGTTTGACGTGACGGTGGAGGAAGGTTATGTCATCCTGCACGCATGACGGAGAGTTCCATGCGGACCTCGAAGGAGCACCATCGACGGAGGTGACAGAGTGATGGCGGACGGCAAGAGTCAGATACTCATCATCGACTGCGACGTGCACAACCGATTCAGGAGCATCAAGGACCTGCTGCCTTACCTGCCCCGGGCCTACCAGGAGGACGTCAGGGAGTGGGGGATCCCCATCAGCAACGTGGGGTACCTGAACGGCGGCGACCGGGGCTATCGCGGTGACTCCTGGCCGAGGGAAGGCCCTCCCGGCTCCGACCTCCAGTTGATGCGGGAGCAACTCCTGGACGCCTTCAACGTGGAGTACGCCGTCCTGCTGGGGCAGGAGCTGCGGCCGGTGAGCACGCTCCCCAACGCCGACTTCGCCGCCGCCATCGCCCGCGGCTACAATGACTACCTGACGGAGAAGTGGCTGTCCCAGGATGACCGGCTGGTGGGGGCTATCCTCATCGCCACCCAGGACATCCCGCAGGCGGTCAAGGAGATCGAGCGCT
>JACQTN010000163.1 GCA_016210785.1 Armatimonadota bacterium | reverse complement strand
GCTCAGGCGTTTTCCAGAAAGGAGTGACGATTGGGAATGGACCACGAACAGCGATCGAAGGCGAACCGGACGGAGGTGGCCACGCTGGGCGGCGGGTGCTTCTGGTGCCTGGAGGCAGTCTTCGATGATCTCCGCGGCGTGGCGGATGTCATCTCGGGGTACTCCGGCGGCACCGTCCCCAACCCGACCTACCGCCACGTGTGCAGCGGCGCCACCGGCCACGCGGAGGTCGTGCAGATCACGTTCGACCCGGCGGCCATCTCCTTCCGGGAGATCCTGGAGGTGTTCTTCACCATCCACGATCCCACCACACCCAACCGACAGGGCGCGGACGTGGGCACCCAGTACCGCTCGGCGATCTTCTATCATGCCCCCGAGCAGAAGGCGACCGCGGAGCAGGTGATCGCGGAGCTGAACGCGGCGCGCCTCTGGGACGCGCCGGTCGTGACCGAGGTCGTGCCCTTCCAGGCGTTCTACCCGGCCGAGGAGTACCACCAGGAGTACTTCCGCGGGAACGGCGACCAGGCCTACTGCCGCGTGGTCATCGCGCCGAAGGTCGCCAAGTTCCGCAAGCAGTATCTCGCCAGGCTGAAGAAGGTTGGCTGACTAGCGGCGCGCCGCCTCCGGCTTTGCCGCCGGCCGCACGCGCGTCTTGAAGAAGTCCACGACCTGCTCGCCCAGGTAGTCCACCTGATCATCCGAGAGCCAGGGCCCGACCGGCAGCGAAATGACCTCGCTGCAGATCCGGTCGGAGATCGGGAAGTCTCCCCGGTCGTGCCCCAGGGCCCTCCGGATCGGTCCGATCAGGTACACCGGGCACTCGTAGTGGAGCCGGGCCTCCACCCTGCGGTCAGCCAGGAACGCCCGCAGTTCATCCCGGTGCGGTGCGCGGATCACGTAGTGCAGGTAGGCGTGCGTGGCCCATTCCCGCTCCACCGGGAGATGGATGGGCAGGTCGGCGGCCCGGAGCATGGCGGTGAGCCGGGCGGCGTGCTGCCTCCGCCGCGCGATGTGCTCGTCCAGCCGGCGCAGGTTGATGCGGCCCATGGCGGCCAGCGGCTCGCTGAGCTGGTAGTTGTGCGGCAGCCGCTCCATGTGGTAGTAGTCGACGCCCTGGTCGGGGACGTTCTTGCGCAGGCTGATCGCCCCCGCCGCCAGGGCCTCCTCATTGGTGAGCAGCATGCCGCCCAGACCGTTGACGGTGACCATCTTGCTCCCAAAGGTGGTCATGGCGGCCCGCCCGAACGACCCCACCTTGCGGCCGCGGTACCGGGCGCCCGTGGCGTGCGCCAGGACCTCGATGAGATCGATCCCGTGGCGCTCGCACAGCGCCACGAGCGGATCCATGTCGGTGGGGTGCCCGTACATGTGAATGGCGTAGATCGCCCGCGTGCGGGGCGTGATCGCCTCGCGAACGCGCTCCACGTCCAGCGTATGGGTCTCTTCGTCGGGTTCCACGAACACTGGCCGGAGCCCGGCCTGCATGGCGGTGCTGGCGCCCGCGATGTAGCCATTCGCCTGCATGATGACCTCGCTGCCGGCGGGGTAGGCCAGACCTTCCCACATGAGCGCCAGCGCCGAGGTGCCGGAATTCGTCGACGCCCCGTACTTCACGCCGACGTAGTCGGCCATCTCCTGCTCGAACGCCCTGGTGTCCTCGCCCCGGAACAGGGCACCCGACCGCATCACCCTCAGGACGGCCTCGACGATCGGCTCGTCGATGATCGGGATGCGATACGGGACCTTCCACCGGTACACGTCGTAGACCATCGTCACGCCTCCTCAGCCTTCGCTCGATGCCTCCGCGGACTTCAGGTGGTCTTGTTGATCGTGAAGAAGTCGGGACCCCACACGCTGTGGTAGGTCACGCCCTGCACGTTGGCGCGGAACGCGAAAGGAATGGCCGGCTGGAACAGGGGAATGAACGGGCCCACTTCCACCAGCCGCCGCTGGAGCTGCTGGTAAAGGCTGACGCGCTTCCGGCGATCCACCTCGGTCTTGGCCGCTTTCCCCATCGCCACCAGTTCCCGGGCCGCCGGGCTCGCGTCCTCCTTCCACTGGACGCGCAGCCCCACGTTGCCGCCGGGCAGGAAGATCAGGTAGTCGCTGGCGTCCGGATAATCGGCCACCCACCGGAACACGCCGACCTGTGACTTCCCGGCACGCCACTCCTGGACCGCCTGGGGCGGCGGAAGGCTGTTCAGCTCGATCCTGATGCCGGCGGCGGCCAGGTCGGCCTGGATCTTCTGGGCCAGCAGCGGGACCTCGACGCCGCTCAGCGTCGCCTGATAATGGGAGATCTTCCCGGTCACTTCCCCCACGCCCGCTTCGCGCAGCAGCGCCCGCGCCCTGTCGCGGTCGGTCTTGAAGGCGAAGCGCGGCTCCAGCGCGCCGGGGAACACGGTGGGCATCAGCCCTGCCAGCGGCTGCGCTCCCTGTCCGGCCAGGGTCAGGATTCCCTGGTAGTCCAGGGCGTAGCGGACGGCCTGCTGAACCTTTGGGTTGGCGAACGCTCGGCCAACCTCAGGGTTGGTGTTCATCTGCAGGAAGAAGATGGCCGCCTGCGGGCTGATCCTCACCCCCACGCTGGTCATCCGCTGCAGCCTGACGACCTGGTCCGGCGCCAGGTTTAGCGCGATGTCCAGGTCCCCCTTCTGGAGCTGCAGCGCCTGGACCGCCGTCTCCAGGATGTTCCTGAACACGATCCGCTCGATCTTCGCGGGGCCCCGCCAGTGGGTGGGGTTCCTGACGAGTACCAGTTCCTGCCCGGGGATGTAGCTGACGAGCGTGTACGCTCCGGTGCCCGCGGATCGCGCGTTGAGAAACGCCTCGGCTTTGTCCCTGGTGCTGGCATCGGGGCCGGCGTCGCCTCCGTTCTCCATCACCAGCCTGCTGTCCAGGATGCCGAGGCTCGGGCCCGCCAGGATGGGCAGCAGCGACGGCTGCGGCTCCCTGGTCCTGATCACGACCGTCCGCGGGTCCGGCGCCAGGACCTCCTCGATCCCCTCCACGAAGAACCGCGTGGTGGCCTTGAGGTTGATGACCCGGTCGAGCGTCCACTTCACGTCGGCCGAGGTCATGGGGTTGCCGCTGGCGAATCGTACGTTCGGCCGCAGCGTGAAGGTCAAGGTTCTGCCGTCGGCCGAGCTTTTCCAGTCGGTGGCCAGGGAGGGTTTGGGT
This sequence comes from Armatimonadota bacterium, assembly GCA_016210785.1. Lineage (GTDB taxonomy): Bacteria > Sysuimicrobiota > Sysuimicrobiia > Sysuimicrobiales > JACQTN01 > JACQTN01. The sequence continues at coordinate 1,724 of JACQTN010000163.1, read as the reverse complement.
GTCGAGACGTCTTCTCCCTGGAAAGTCACAAGGGAGTCGTACACCGCGTGGGTAACCATCAGGCTCACGACTTCGATGGTGCGACCGGGGTCCAGGGTCCGGATCTGGAACGTTGTGCCGATCGTCAGCTGCGACGCTCCCGGAGCCGCCCGCGCCACGCCGGACAGAGCGAGGAGGCGATGGGTCCCGGCAAGCCCGGCGGCGGCGCCGACCAGTTTCAGAAAACCACGCCGGCCGGTGGCCAGACCCCGGCCGCGTCCCCTTTGGTCTTCGCTCACGTGATCATCTCCCGAGGTGAATGTGCATGACACTTCTACTCCCGGTGAAGGTTTCCTCCACGAAGCCTCGCGTCGCGGGGACGGCGGGGCGGACGCCGACGCCGGCCTGGCATGCGCCGACGGCGCGCGGGGAGAGCGCATTTGCAGGCCTATATCGCTAGGCGCATTGTCCTCCTGCCGGCGATGCTGGTGGGGATCACCCTGCTGGCCTTCGTGCTCTCCCATGCCATCCCGGCGGATCCCCTCGCCGCCAACCTGGGAGAGCTGGCCGCGGCCGATCCCGTGGTGGTGGCCGCGTTCCGGCAGCAGTGGGGGCTGGATCGCGGGCTCCACGAGCAGTACCTGATCTACCTCTGGAACCTGCTGCAGGGCAACATGGGGACGTCCATCTCCACGCGGCAGCCGGTGGCGCTGGAGTTGCGCCGGCGCGTCCCCGCCACCATCGAACTGGCCGTGCCGGCCCTGGCCGTCAGCGTGGGCCTCGGCGTCCCCCTCGGGATTCTCGCCGCCGTGCGCCGGAACACCCTGGTGGACCAGTGCGCCCGCGTCCTGGCCATCGTGGGAGCCTCGACGCCGCTGTTCTGGCTCGGCCTGATCGCCATCTTCGTGCTGTACTACCGCCTCGGCATCGTGCCGGCGCCGGGGCGGCTCAGCGCCACGATCCCTTCCCCGCCCTTCCGCACCGGGTTCCTGCTGATCGACGCGCTGGCGGTGGGACGGTTGGACGCCGTGGCCGACTGGGCGCGGCACCTGGTGCTCCCGGCCAGCGTGCTGTCGGTGTACAGCCTGGCCAGGGTGACCCGGTTGATGCGCGGCAGCATGCTGGAGGTGCTGGGAGAGGACTACGTCCGGACGGCGCGGGCCAAGGGGCTGCGGCAGAGTGTGGTGGTGCTGCGCCATGCGGCGCGCAACGCGCTGATCCCCGTGATCACGGTGATCGGCCTGAGCTTCGGAGACCTGCTGGCGGGCGCCGTCATCACGGAGACGGTGTTCTCGTGGCCGGGGATGGGACTGTACGCGTTCAGCAGTGCGACTTCGCTGGACTTCCCCGCGATCCTGGGGGCAGGGATCGTCGTGGCCGCCATTTACGTCCTGGTCAATCTGCTCGTGGACGTGGCCTACGCGGTGGTCGATCCCCGGATCAGGGTGCGTTGAGACGATGAAGAGCGGCCGCGACTCCCGTTGGAGGCTGAGGCTTCCTCGCCCTCTGAGGACACCCATCGCCCTGGTCGCACTCGCCATCATTGCCACGTGGATCGTGGCGGGCGCCTCGGCGCCGTGGGTCGCCCGGCGTGACCCGTGGGCGCAGGACCTGTCCCGGCGGCTCGCGCCTCCTGCCTGCGAGCTCTGGTTCGGCTACGACGAGCTGGGGCGCGACGTGTAGAGCCGGGTGGTGTACGGGTCGAGGCAGTCGATCCAGTTGGGCCTGGGCGCCGTGGGCCTGGC
>JACQTN010000162.1 GCA_016210785.1 Armatimonadota bacterium | reverse complement strand
ATGATTGCCCCCCGTTGGATGTTTCAGGGGGTTCACATGGGGGCGACGAAGAGTCGCCCCCGTCCGGAGACATCGTGAAGGGTGGAATGGCGTAAAGCCCATTCCACCCAACCTTACTGACTAGGAAGCTCCCGCTCACCACGCCCAGACGGAGGAGACGTCCATGCCCGCCATGACCCGCCGCTACTGCCCCATGTGCCGGAGGGAGGTGGAGACCCCACGCGATGCCCTGGCGTCGCTGCGGGCCTTCCCGGCATCGTTCCAGCGCGTGATCGCCAGCCTGAGCCCGCGCGAGGTCAACGTCACGCCGCGGGCCGGCGAGTGGACGGCGCGCGAGCTGGCGGCGCACATGGCCGACTGCGAGGTGGCGGTGGGGTGGCGTCTGCGGATGATGGCGGCGCAGCAGCGGCCCCCGCTCACCCCCTTCGATCAGGATGCCTGGGCGGCCGCGCTCAACTATCGAGGGCACGACCTGAAGAACACCCTCGACCTGTTTGCGTCGCTGCGCCGCGCCAACTGCGATCTCCTCAAGGCCGGCCAGCCGGGCATCTGGGACCGCGCCGGCGTCCACCAGGAGCACGGCGAGATCACCGTGCGCCAGATGATGGACCACTTCGCCCACCATGACCTGCATCACCTGAACAAGTTGCGCGACAAGATCAGGCGCATCCGCGCGGGCGAGCGGGCGTAGACGTGAAGCAGGCATCCGGCGGCGCCGTTGGGGGGAAGACGCGCGGCGGGCGCGGTCTCCGGAGGCCGGATACCCCGCCGGGGCAGGGCCTGACGGCCGCGCAGCTCCGGGCCCTGTACACAGCGCTGCGCGCCCAGATCGCGGCGCTGGCGCGGCGGCACGGCGGCCTGGACGCCGTCATGGAGGATCTGCGCGAGATTCGCGCGCGGCCAGCCGGCGACGACCGCTACTTCGAAGAGCTGACCCGGCACGTCTTCCAGGCCGGATTCTCCTGGAGCCTCATCCAGAAGAAGTGGCCCGGTTTCCGCCAGGCCTTCGCCGGATTCTCCGTGGACCGGGTGGCGGCGTTCGGCCGGGACGACGTGGCGCGGCTGCTGGCCGATCCCGGCATCATCCGCAACCGGGCCAAGGTCGAGGCCACCATCCTCAACGCCCGGGCCTTCCGGGAGATCCGGGCGCAGCACGGATCGTTCCGGAAGTACCTGTCCAGTTTCGGCGTGGCGGACCAGGCCCGCCTGTGCCGGGACCTGCGGCGGCGCTTCCGCCACATCGGCCCGTTCTCCACCCGCCACTTCCTGCGGAGGGTGGGAGAGGACATCTTCATCTCCCACCCCGACACGCTCCGCGTCATGTACCGCCTGGGACTGGTGGGGTCCCCGAAGGCCGGCGATGAAGAGGCCGCCGCGGCGTACGCGCGCCTGGCTGCCGCCAATCGCGGTGTCACCGTGGGCGAGCTGAACCGGCTGCTGACGCGGCACGGCTCGGGGCGCGGTCTGGACGAAGCGATCTGCGCGCCGGTGCCCCGTTGTGAGAAGTGTCGGTTGACCCGGTGGTGCTGGTACTACCGGAGCGTGCGAGGAGGCTGAAACCTTATCGCGTCCGTGCTGCAGTGCTACCGCCGGCGATGACGGAGGCCGCCGCATTCCGACCGCGGCGGCCTCCGTGTGTCAGGGCTCCTCGATGTCTGCGGGGAGCCCGTCAGGGAAGCGCGCCGACGATCTTCCGGTACTCATCTTCCGTGAAGGCCTTCAGGGTGGTCGTCCGCACATTGCCCAGAGATCCGAGCTTGAGGGCGAACTTCGCCACCGTCTCGTCGTTGGGCGCTTCGATGATCGTCACCAGGTCGTAGCTCCCCATGGTCAGATAGAACCCCTTGAGCTGGCCTCCCATGTCCATCATCATCTTCTTGGCCGCGTCGAGGCGCGGGGGCGAGTCCTTCACGTTCTTGATGCCCTGGTCGGTCCAGTTGATGAGGCTGATGTACGTCGGCACCGTCCATTCCCCCTTTCCGGCGGACCAGGAACCTGGTGCACGCGAGCCTCAACCGTCAGGAATCCCGCACCGATCGCCGGCTCACCTCCTTTCCCTCTCTGCGCGTCCCTATATCTCTCCCCGGGCAATGGCCTGCGCCTCGCGCAGCGCCCACGCCACCCGGTTGCGGCCCCGGACCAGGTGCGTGCGGAGCACGTGGTACTCGGGTGAGCCCTCCACCGCCGCGCCAAGGCGTGGCGCCTCCGCCAGATCCGGCAGCGGCGGCACCTCCAGGGCGGGATCGTGCCAGAAACGCCCGCGCCGGCTGAAGTTGATTGGCACCAGCACCCGGGCCAGCGCCCGCTGCCGGCGGTTGAACCGCCGGACCGCGGGATCGGTGACCTCGCGGCCGGCCATCGCTTCGCCCTCGCGGTAGAAGGCGTCCAGGTCGGACAGCAGCCTCTCCGTCTCCGCGGCTGCCGGCGCGAGATCGAGTCGGCCCCGGGCCGCCTCGCCGTATCGCCGCAGGGTGGCCAGGATGTCCTTCACCGTCTCCCGGAAGTCGAACGGATGGACCGGCGCGTTGAGCGCGCGGCTCAGCGCAGTGGCGAAGATCTTGATGTCCCGCACCAGATGCCCGCGGTCCGCGATCTCGAGGGTATCGTCCTCCGCGTGCCACTCGATGTTGCCGCCGCACCCGCCCACGGCGTACAGCCCCAGGCGCTTCTTCTCCGCCTCCGGGATCTCCGACAGCAGCATGTAAAACGAGCTGATGCCGATGTTGTTGAAGGAGTAATCGCCGGCGCGCAGGGGTCGGGTGCCGGAGGCGGGCATCTTTGCCACGTCTTCCACCGCCGCCCCGGCCATGGCCTCGGTTTCCTTCATCCACATTACCTGCTCGAATGCCGTGGCGCCGCGGCAGCCCGGCGAGTCGCAGTTCACCTGCGCGAGGCACCACTCCGCCAGGTCGATGGCGAAGGTGTCCGCGTACCAGGTGGAGCCGGCGTAGCGCCCGTGCGAGTGCCCCGACCACCAGGCGACGCGCAGCGTGCGGCGGAGGCGGTCGCGGTTCGCCCAGAAGACGCGGGCCAGTTCCAGCAGGGTCGCGTCGCCCACGGCGTTGTCGCCCACCCCCACGTGCCACGAGTCCACGTGGCCGTGCACCAGGCAGAACTCCT
>JACQTN010000161.1 GCA_016210785.1 Armatimonadota bacterium | reverse complement strand
CTGCTGGGAGGAGCGGCATGAGGACGTACTCCTACTACCCCGGCTGCACGCTGGAGAAGATGGCGGCCTCGTACCACGCGTCGGCGGTAGAGTCGGCGCGCCGGCTCGGCGTCGAGCTCCGGGAGCTGGAGGACTGGAACTGCTGCGGCGCCACCGCCTACTTCCACGTGGACGAGATCCTGGCATACACCCTCTGCGCGCGGAACCTGGCCATGGCCGAGAAGGAAGGGCTGGACCTGGCGGTCCCGTGCAGCGGCTGCTACAAGAACATGTACTTCGCCGGGGCTCACTTGAAGAAGGACCCCGACCTGGCCGAGCACATCAACAGCGCGCTCCAGGAGGACGGCCTGCAGTTCCGGGGCACGGTGCGGGTGAAGCACCTCATGGAGGTCTTCGCCGTGGACGTGGGCATCGCGGAGATCCGCAAACACGTCACCCACCCGCTAAAGGACCTTCGCGCAGCGCCCTACTACGGATGCCAGATCGTCAGGCCCCGGAAAGACCACGAGGATACCGAGCAGCCACACTTCTTCGAGGACCTGCTGTCGGCCATCGGGGCGACCGCGGTGGACTACCTGCCGCGCCTGCGCTGCTGCGGGGGCTCTCTGATCGTGACCAGCCGCAGGGCGGCCCTGGCCATGGTGCGGGACCTGCTGCAACACGCCGTTGACGCCAGGGCGGACGTGATTGCCACGGTGTGCCCGCTGTGCCAGGTGAACCTGGAGTGCTACCAGCGGCACGTCAACCGCGTCTTCGGCACGGCGTTCGCCGTCCCCATCCTGTACTTCACCCAGTTGCTGGGCCTGGCGCTGGGGATTCCCGCCAGGCAGCTCGGCATCGGCACGGAACTGGTTCCCGCGGCACCGGTGCTATCTCGCGTGTAGGGTGTGAGAGCATGAACATCCTGGTGGTGCTCAAGATGGTGCCCGACATCGTGGAGGAGCTGGAGATCGCGCCCGACGGACGATCTCTGGACCCCCTCTCCTTGCGCATGGTCATCAACGAGCGCGACGAGCACGCGCTGGAGGAGGCGCTGCTCCTCAAGGAGCGGTGTGGCGGGACTGTGACGGCGCTGGCCCTGGAGACCCCGGAGATCGACGACGTGCTGTACACGGCCCTGGCGAAGGGCGCCGACCGGGCCGTGAAGGTCTCCGGCGTGGAGACAGGGTTGACCGGCCGGGCCGGGGCGGGGCTCCTGGCGTCCGTGCTCGCCGACGTTCCCCACCTGCTGCCCGCGGACCTGATCCTCACGGGCGTGGAAGCCATCGACGACCTGGATGGCCAGGTGGCGCCCTTCCTGGCCCACCGGCTGGGGCTCCCGTACATCGGGATCGTCACGCAGGTGACCGCGGACACTCCTGGCGCAGCCATGGTGATCCGGGAATACGCCGGCGGACTGCGGGGCGAGTTTGAGGTCTCCCTCCCCGCGGTCGTGGGCATCCAGGCGGCAACCAAACCCCCCCGCTACGTGCCGGTGGCCAAGGTGCGGGCGGCCATGAAGTCCCGGACGATCGAGTCGGTGCAGGCCGGCGCCGAGGCCGGGCCGGGCCTGATCCAGGTTCTCCAGATGGCGAAGCCGGAGGCCGCCGGACGCGCCGAGATGCTCGAGGGGTCTCCCGAGGAGATCGCTGACGGCATCTGCGTGCTTCTAGCCGGGCGCGGCCTTCTGTGACGGGAGGAACGGTCATGGCCGGAAACATCTGGGTGCTGGCGGCGCAGTGGCGCGGCCAACTGCAGGAGGTCACCTATGAGGTCCTGGCGCTCGGCCGGCGGCTGGCCGCGGACGCCGGGGTGCAACTGGAGGCCGTGCTCCTCGGGCACAACGCCCGGGATCTGGCCCCCGCGCTGGAACCGGCGGATGTGATCCTCTGGGCGGACCATCCGGAGCTGGCGGAGCCGACCCCGGAGACCTACGCGCTGGCGCTGGCGCAACTGGTGAAGGCCAGGCAGCCGCGGGCGCTCCTCATTCCCCTGACCAACGTGGCCATGGATGTGGGCCCGCTGCTGGCGGCGCATCTGGACGTGCCCTTCGTCAACTTCTGCAAGACCGTGCGCGTGGCGGACGGCGCGCTCGAGGCCCGATGCGGGCTCTACGGCAACAAGGTGGAGGTCACGGTCGCCGCCAGTGGCGCGCCGGCGATCCTGGGCGTGCTGCCGGGGACGCATCTGGCGGAGCGGGGTGGCGGACAGGCACCGTCCATCGAGGAGGTCCCCGTCGAGCTGCCCGAGGCCCCGAGAGTGCGCTTCGTGCGCTATATCGAGCCACAGGCGGGCGACGTCGACATCACGCAGCACGAGGTCCTGGTGGCCGTGGGACGGGGCATCCAGCGGCAGGACAACGTGGCGCTGGCGGAAGTCCTGGCGGAGGCCCTGGGCGGGGCGGTGTGCGCGTCCCGTCCGGTCATCGACCAGGGCTGGCTGCCGCTCTCCCGCCAGGTGGGTCGCTCGGGCATGCAGGTGAAGCCCAAGCTGTACCTCGCCCTGGGCATCAGCGGGGCGCCGGAGCACGTGGAAGGCATGAAGGACTCAGGGCTGATCGTGGCCGTCAACACCGACCCCGCCGCACCCATCTTCGGCGTGGCCCACGTGGGCGCGACGGCCGATCTCCTCGAGGTCGTGCCGGCGCTGATTGACAGGGTGAAGGCCGCGAAGGGAGGGAAGGCGGCATGATCGCTGATCCCGCCGCGGCGGGCCGTCCGGTCTTCTATGCGCTGCCGGAATGGCTGGTGGTGGTCTTCTACCTGCTCAGCGCGCTGGCGCTGGGGATCTTCTTTTACGGCGCCTACCGCCGGTGGCGGGTCTACGGCCGGGGCCGCAGGACGCCTGAGGAACGGCTCACGATGGCACGGGCCGTCCGCGCCGTGGTGGAGATCTTTCTCAACCGGGCGCTGTGGCGCGACGACCGGTACGCGGGAGCGGCCCACACGCTGGTCTTCTGGGGGTTCGGCGGGTTGTTCATCGCCACGCTCATCGTGCTGGTGGACAACGACCTGCTGAGGCCGCTGATCCCCCGGTGGCAGTTCCTGCACGGCGCCTTCTACCTGGGGTTCTCGTGGGCGGCGGACCTGTTCGGCCTCGCCCTGCTGGCCGGCCTGGCCATATTCGCGACGCGCCGGTGGTTGCGATGGCCGCCGCGGCTGCAGTACGCCACCCGGGAGGACACCCGGCATCTGCCCTCTCCCCTGGCCCTGGTCCACGAGGACTGGATCTTCCTCCTGCTGCTGGTCGCCGCCGGCCTGGGCGGCTTCGTCGTGGAGGCGGTGCGCATCGCCGCCACCTGGCCGCCCTTCGAGCGCGCGTCCTTTGCCGGATGGGCCCTGGCCGGGATGCTATCGGGCGCGCTGGGGTCCGGGCGGGCGCAGGCGATCTTCCCGTACACCTGGGTCGTCCACGCGCTGACCGCGCTGGCATTCGTCGCCTACATCCCGCACAGCAAGGCCTGGCACATGGTGGCGGCCTGGTATACCACCGCGCTGGCCGGCGACGGCGCGCGGCGGACGCTGCCGCAGGCCGCGTCAGACGGAGGCGGATACGCCCGGCTGGCGGACCTGACGGTGGGAGAGCTGGTGATGCTGGATGCCTGCACGCGCTGCGGGCGGTGCGAGGCGGAGTGCCCGGCCGCCGCCAGCGGATTCCCCCTCTCTCCACGCAATCTGATCCTGGCCCTGCGCGCGCAGGTGGAGGCGGAGGCCATCCGCCCGCCGCGCTTCGCGGTGGCGGGCGGAGCGCTGCCGGCGGCGGCACCGTCAGGCGCGGACCCATCCGGCCACCCCGACCACGCGAAGGGCGGTGG
>JACQTN010000170.1 GCA_016210785.1 Armatimonadota bacterium | reverse complement strand
TGACGCCCGAGCAGCTCAGCCTCCAGCTCACCGGTCTGTACGCGCGGTTCGTCCGCGAGCCCAAGGTCACCGTCATCGCCCTCAGCTTCAAGGAACCGAAAATTACCGTCTCCATCATCGGCGAGGTGGTGGCGCCCGGCCCGGTGGACCTGCCGCCCGGGTCGCGGGTGCTGGACGCCATCGCTCGCGTGCGGGGTCTCACCGCGTTCGCGGTCACCCAGGAGGCCGTGCTGGTACGCGGGGAGCAGCGCATCCCCATCGACCTGAACCAGGCGCTGCGGGGCGATCCCCAGCACAACGCGGTGCTGCGGGACGGTGACGCCCTGGTGATCGGGACGACGCGCATGCGGGTCTCCGTCGTGGGCGAGGCGAGGACCCCGTCCAGCGTCGAACTGCCGCCCACCGCGCGGGTCCTGGACGCCATCGCCGCGGCCGGGGGACTGACCCCGACGGCGTCGACGTCCGAGGCGCGGCTCGTCCGCGGCGCACAGGTCATTGCCATCGACCTGGAGCGGGTCATGCGGGGCGATCCGGCGCACAACCTGCTGCTGCGCCCTGGCGACGCGTTGATCCTCCTCCAGGAGGTGGAGCGCTTCGCCATGGTGGTCGGCGAGGTGAACCGGCCGGGATCCTTCCGGCTGGACCGCCCGATGACGGTGCTGGACCTGCTGGTGCTGGCCGGCGGCATTACCGAGAAGGCGTCCCTGGCCGAGGCCCGTCTGGTGCGCAAGGGCGCCAACGCGGCCATGCTCCTCCGGCTGGAACCGCTGCTGTTCCAGGGCGACACGGCCGCCAACGTGGCCCTGCAGCCGGGAGACGTGATCGTCATCCCGCAGGAGTTGAGCTACCGGGTCTACGTGCTGGGCGGCGTGCAGCGGCCCGGCATGTTCACCCACGCCGGCCGCATCAGCGTGCTGCAGGCACTGACGGTGGCGGGAGGACCCACGCGGGGCGCGCAGCTCGCGCGCAGCGTCATCGTGCGCCGCGCGGCCTTGCAGGCGGCGGCCGGCACGCCGGGTCAGGCCCAACCGCCGGCCCAGGGCCAGCCCGCGGCGCAGGGCCAGCCGGTGGTGCCGCCGGGGGTGGACCCGAAGAACATCGTGCCGGTGGATCTGGGGGCGCTGCTCCTGAGCCGCGACCCGCGCCAGGACGTTCCCATGTTCAACGGCGACGTCCTGTTCGTGCCGGAGAACCGGCTCTTCAACCTGCTGGAGATCATCATCCAGGTGGTGACCGGGGTCCGGAGGATCATCACGCCATGACGGGGTGGCCGGTGCGATGAACATCTGCGTGGTCGGGACCGGGTATGTGGGGCTGGTGACGGCGGCCTGCCTGGCGCATCTCGGCCACCGCGTCGTGGGCGTGGACAGCGAGCCGCTGAAGGTGGAGATGCTGTGTCGCGGCGAGCCGACCATCTACGAGCCGGGGCTCACCCCGTTGCTGCAGGACGGCCTGCGCAGCGGGCGCCTGTCCTTCGGGCAGGATCTCGCCGCCGCCATGGCGGAGGCCGACGTGATCTTCCTGTGCGTGGGGACGCCGCCCCGCCACGACGGCAGCACCGACCTCTCCCAGATGGAGGAGGCGGCGCGGCAGATCGGCGAGCGCCTGCGGCGTTACAAGGTGGTCGTGGAGAAGAGCACGGTGCCCGTCTACACCGCGGACCGGATGAAGCGGACGCTGGCCATGTACTCGGGGGGCGCCGTGGACTTCGACATCGCCAGCAACCCCGAGTTCCTGCGCGAAGGGGCGGCGGTAGACGATTTCCTCAACCCCGACCGCATCGTGGTGGGCGTGGAGACCACCCGCGCGCGGGACCTGCTGCTGCAGATCTATGAACCGTTTCGCTGCCCCCTCCTGGTCACCGACGTGAAGACGGCCGAACTGGTCAAGCATGCCAGCAACGCCTTCCTGGCCATGAAGATCTCCTTCATCAACATGATCGCCGACCTGTGCGAGGCCACGGGCACCGACGTCCAGCAGGTGGCCGACGGGATGGGCTACGACCGGCGCATCGGGCGGGCCTTCCTCAACGCCGGCGTCGGGTACGGCGGGAGTTGCTTCCCCAAGGACCTGAGCGCCTTCATCCACATCGCCGAGGAGCACGGCGCGGATTTCTCGCTGCTGCGGGAGGTGCGCCGCATCAACGAGACCCGGGTGGATCGCCTGGTCCGCAAGCTGCATCAGGCCCTGTGGGTGCTAAAGGGCAAGCGCCTGGGCGTGCTGGGGCTCTCCTTCAAGCCCAACACCGACGACATCCGGGAGGCGCCCAGCCTCACGGTCATCCCCCGCCTCCGCCAGGAAGGCGCCGTGGTCAGGCTGTACGATCCTCACGCCGCGGTCCAGATGGCTTCGGTCATCCCGCCCGAACCTGGGAAGGTGGAGTACGCGAGGTCGCCCTACGAGGCCGCCGAGGATGCGCACGCGCTGGTGATCCTCACGGAGTGGGAGGAGTTTCGCGCGCTGGATCTGGAGAAGGTGCGGGGGTTGTTGCAGACCCCCATCATCGTAGACGGGCGCAACCTCTTCGATCCCGCCGCCATGGCCGAGGCCGGGTTTGAATATTTCTCCATCGGACGCCCCGATGCGCTCCGCCCCAGGCAACCCCAGGCGGCGCGCCCCCGAGGCGCACCATGACCAGGGAGGAGACTCCAGAGGTGTCAATGCCGGCGGGGCGGGTTCTGATCACCGGGGCGGGCGGGTTCCTTGGCTCGCATCTGTGCGAGCGCTTTCTCCGGGAAGGTTACGAGGTCGTGGGCGTGGACAACTTCATCACGGGATCCCGCCGGAACATGGCGGCGCTGGAACAGCACCCCAATTTCTCGCTCATCGAGCACGATATCACCCATCCGCTGTACGTGGTGGGCCGCGTGGACCTGGTGCTGCACTTCGCGTCGCCGGCCAGCCCCAAGGACTACCTCCGCCACCCCATCCACACCATGAAGGTCAGCTCGCTGGG
>JACQTN010000148.1 GCA_016210785.1 Armatimonadota bacterium | reverse complement strand
TTCTACCAGGGTGCGCCATCCTACCGCGCGGCACGTGCAACTTTCGTGCGAGGTGTGCCACTTCACCGCGCTCGCCCACGTACGGCGCACCGGACTCACGGCGCCCCGCGCCCGGCACGTTCGACTCGGTGCAAGGTGTTCCGTTCGACCGCGCGGCACGTTCAACGTCGGTGCAAGGTGCGCCACTCTACCGCGCTCACCGGCACGTTCAACGTGCCTGCAAGGTGCGCAATTCTACCGCGCTCGCCGGACTTACGGCGCCCACGGCGCACCGACTCACGGTGCACCCGCGACGGTGGGGAGGACCGGAATACCAGTGATGCTCGGACTCGGCGGCGCGAGTCCAATCCTACGAGGTTCAACTCGCGGCGTCGGTACCGACACATCGTGGGAAGCCGGTCCTGCGCATGGTCGGTGTAGATTTTTCCGAGATGGGTTCCTGGCCGCCTCAAGCGATGTGATGTGAGGGCGGTACGGTGCTGGCCATGCGATTTTCGAAAGGAGGCTAGCGAGATGCCAGGACGTCTGTCGACCGGTGTGGTGGTGCTGCTGCTGGCCGGGGCCGCATGGCCCGCGGCCGGGCAGCCCGCGGCCGCCGATCCCTGCGGGGTCCGCGGGGGAACCGTCCGGTTCGCCATCCACCGCGACCCCATCGGGTTCGATCCCCACGTCAACTACGGCGCGACCAGTTCCTCGCTGCAGGGCAACGTCTACGACAGCCTGGTGCAGTACGACGCCGGTGCGCGCATCGCGCCGGCGCTGGCGGAGGCGTGGACGACGCCGGACCCGCGCACGTACGTGTTCAAACTGCGGGAGGGCGTGACGTTCCACGACGGATCCCCGTTCACCGCCCAGGACGTGCAGTTCTCCTTCCAGCGTGTCCAGGACCCGAAGACGAGCGCGACCCGGCGCCGCGACCTGGACCGCTCCCTGGAGAGCGTCACCGTGGTGGATGCGCGCACGGTGCGGGTGCGCCTCAAGGAGCCCAGCGCCACCTTTCTGGACATGCTGGCCGGCCGCGAGATGTACATCGTCAGCCGGCGGTGGGCCGAGCGCGGCGACTTCAGGAAGGCCATGAACGGCACGGGGCCCTTCCGCCTGGTCTCCCATGAGCCCAACGTCCGCTACATCCTGGAGCGCAACCCGCGCTACTGGGCGAAGGGGCTGCCCTGCCTGGACCGGCTGGAGTTGGTTCCGATCCAGGACGACCGGGCGCGCGTCAACGCGCTGAAGAGCCAGACCGTGGACTTCGCCGAGTACATCCCCTGGCAGGAGATCGAGGTCCTCATCCGCACCCGCGGGTACAAGGTCTACCGCGGCTACGACGTCTTCAACTTCGTGCGGCTGAATCCCAACCGGCCGCCCCTCAACAACCCCAAGGTGCGGCAGGCCCTCAACTTCGCCATCAACCGTCCCGTGATCACCCAGATCGCCTTCGGCGGGCAGGGGCAGCCCATGACCGGGTTCCTGATGCGGCGTGGCCACTGGGCCTACAACCCCCAGACCAGCAACGTCTGGAAACACGATCCCGAGCGTGCCCGCACCCTGCTGCGGGAGGCCGGCTATGCCCGGCCCCAGGACTTGCGCCTGGTGTTCGAGGCGGTGAACCTGTCGGTGCACTTCGACACGGCCCAGGTGATCCTGACCCAGCTGCGGCAACTGGGCATCCAGGTAGACATGCGCATCATCGAGGTGCCCACGCTCTTTCAGAAGCGCGTCCGCGGAGACTACACCATGGTGATGGACGGCCTGAGCCTGCCCTGGAGCGACCCCGACGTCTACAGCGAGTACTTCCACTCCACGGGCACCGCCTACGCCGCGGCGGTGGGCTTCAAGAGCGCCCGCCTGGACGAACTCCTGGCGGAGGGGGCCCGCATCAGCGACCGGGAAAAGCGCCAGACGATCTATACTGAGGTGGAGAAAATCCTCTTCCAGGAGGCGCCCTGGCTGTTCGTGCTCTGGCGGCCCCAGGCGGAGGCGGGTATGAGCAGGGTGAAGGGGTACCACCGCATGGGTGACGGCCTGGGTACCTACTCAGTCGGATACCTCGAAACGCTATACATGGAGAAGTAGTTCATGCGCAGCACCGGCTCAGCCGGGTGCGAGCATCGTCTGTATGTCGGTCTGTGCAGTGTCACGGGGTGGGGGAGGTATCGGAAGGGGGCGCCGTGAGTTCGGTGAGCGCGGTAGGGTGTGGCACGGTGCGGGAAGATAGCACGTGCCGGGAAGCGCCCTCCCCCTCCGAGAAAGGTGACGGCCTGGGGACCTACTCAGTCGGATACCTCGAAACGCTATACATGGAGAAGTAGTTCATGCGCAGGACCGACCAACGAGCGGGAGGAGAAGCATGCGCCTGGGAGACATGAGTTTCCGCGAAGTGGAGGAGGTAGTGGCGCGGGGTGTCAGCGCCATCCTGCCCCTGGGGTCCATCGAGGAGCACGGCCCGCACGCGCCCATGGGCGACTACGCCATCATCGATGGCATCGCCGGCCGCACCGCGGAGCACACCGGGGACGTGGTGGCGCCCACCATCCCCTTCGGCTACTCCGAGTACTTCCGCAACTACGCCGGCACCATCACCGTGCGCCCTTCCACGCTGGATGCCCTGATGCAGGACGCCGTGGACTGCCTGCTCTCCGCGGGCTTCAGGCGGATCGTCATCTTCAACGGCCACAACGGCAACACGCCCATCGTGGAGCTCTTCACGCGGCGCGTGCGCCGGGAGCGGGGGCTCGTCATCCCCTCCCTGGCCCCGCTGCAGGTGATCCAGAACCCGGACTTTGTGAAGGAGGTCTACGGCGGCCCGGTCAGCCTGGGCCACGGCGGGGAACCGGTAGGCTCCATCATGATGCACCTGAAGCCCGGCACCGTGAAGCTGCAGCGGGCGGAGGATTTCGGCAAGCGGGAGGTGTACGGCCTGCCCATGGACGGGCTGAGCGCGCTGCGATTCAAGGGCGTGCGCGTCGCCTTCCCGCTGGACATGGAGGACGTCACGCCGCCGTCGGGCAGCCAGTCCGACCCGCGGCTGGCCAGCGCCGAGCGGGGCGAGAAGTTCATCACCTACGCCGTGAAGTTCTGCACCGACTTCATGCAGTGGTTCCGCACCGTGGACCCGTGGATGAAGAAGCCGTGACCGGGTGACGCCGGGAGACCACACACCGATTGGGGGGAGAACCGGTGAGAACACGCATCGCCGTGCTGGCGGTCCTGGCCGTGCTGATGACGGGATGGAGCGCCGCGCTGTCCGCGCCCGCCACGCCCGCGCCGCGGCCGGGCGGGACGCTGTTCTTCGTGCTGGAGGCGGACCCGGACCGCCTCGATCCCAACCTGTCAGGACTGCGGACCTCGCAGATCGTCTTCTTCCAGATCTTTGAGCCCCTCATCGTGCGCGATCCGCAGGACAGGACGTTCAAGCCGTGGCTGGCGACCGCGTGGGAGGTCTCCCCGGACGGGCGGGCCTACACCTTCCGACTCCGGCGCGACGTGAAGTTCCACGACGGCACCCCGTTCAATGCCGAGGCGGTGAAGTTCAACATGGACCGGACGCACAACCCGGCGCTGGCGAGCCGGTGCGGCGGGTGTGCGGTGGGATTCTATGACTCGTCCGAGGTGGTGGATCAGTACACCGTCAGGATCCGCCTGAAGCAGCCCTGGGCGCCGTTTCTGGACGCGATGAGCCTGTTCTACCGCATGGTGTCCCCGGCCCAGGTGCGGCGCGTGGGCGACCAGGACCTGGGCCGGCGGCCCGTGGGCACGGGGTCGTTCCGGTTCGTGGAGTGGGTGCCCAACGACCGGATCGTCCTGGAGCGCAATCCCGATCACACCTGGGCGCCGCCGATCTTCCGCAACAAGGGCGCGGCCTACGTGGAGCGGGTCCATGTGCGCATCATCACCGAGCCGACGACCCGCGTGACGGCCCTGGAGGCCGGCGAGGTGCACGTGGCCACCGCGGTCCCACCGCAGGACTTCGCCCGGCTGTCCAGGGACCCGCGTTACCAGGCCATCATCGGCATCCAGTCGGGCGTTCCCTTCGTCTTTGCCGTCAACGTGACCAAGCGGCCCACCGACGAGCTGGCGGTTCGCCAGGCCCTCAACTACGGCATCGACCGGGAACAGATCGCACGGGCGGTCTTCGGGCCACTGCAGCCCTTCGGCGCCTACAAGCCGGCCTACACCCTCCTGAGCTCGATCACCTGGGGCTACGACAAGGGCACCGAGATGTACCAGCATGACGCGACCAGGGCCCGGGAGCTTCTCGAGCAGGCGGGATGGAAGCCGGGTCCCGACGGCATCCGGCAGAAGGGTGGGGAGCGGCTGGAGGCCCGGTTGGTGTCGTGGGAGCGCGGCGCGCCGGAAGTGATGCAGGCCCAGCTGCGGCGCATCGGTCTCGACCTCAAGGTGGCCGCCATGCCGGCGCTGGCCGTGAACGAGGCTCAGCGGAAGCCGGAGTCGCACATGACGCCGCGGCCTGCGGCCCGCACCGACCCCGACGTCCTCAGCGCCTTCCTCCACTCCCGCAACGTGGGCGGGGGCGGGTTCAACTTCTCCTTCGTCAAGGACCCGCAGCTCGACCAGATCTTCGACCAGGCGGCGACCGAGGTCGACATGAACAGGCGCCGCCAGCTCTACGTCCAGGCGGTGCGGCTGACGATGCAGAGGGCCTACTTCCTGCCGGTGCACGCGCGGGACAATGTGTCGGTGACCGTGGCGCGGGTGCGCGATTTGCGCTACGATGTCACCGGGTTCTTCCCCTGGCTGCACGACGTGTGGATGGTGCCGTGAGTCCGGCGAGCGCGGTAGGATGGAGCAGGTTGCACAACGTTGAACGTGCCCCCGTGAGTCCGGCGAGCGCGGTAGGATGGAGCAGGTTGCACAACGTTGAACGTGCCCCCGTGATTCCGGTGAGTGCGGCGCCGTGATCCCGGTAAGCGCGGTAGTGCGGTGAACCTTGCACCGGTGTGGAACGTGCCCATGCCGCACATTTCAGAAAGGTTGAACGTGCCGGTGGGGCATGTTGCACAACGTTGAACCTGCCCCCGTAACGTTGCGGATGCACCCTCACGCCCCCGGGGCAGGGGTGAGGGGGTGATGGCGACCTCACCGGCGCCATGAGTTCCTACGCCGCCTACCGGGCACTGCACGGGGCATTCGTCGTGGCGGGGGTGATGCTCACCGTCGCCCTGATGATCCACCTCACGCCCGGCGATCCCGTGATGCTGCTCGTGGGCGACGCGCCGGTGCCAAAAGAACAGGTGGAGCACATCCGGCGCGCGTTCGGCCTCGACCGCCCGCTCCCGGCCCAGGTCGCCTTCTACATCGGCAAGGTGCTGCGCGGCGATCTGGGCCGGTCGCTGCGCAGCAACCGGCCGGTGAGCGAGGACATCCGCCGCGTCGTTCCCCACACCGTCTCGCTGGCAATAGCCGGGATGGCCGTGGGGATCGCCATCGGCGTCCCCGCCGGCGTCTACGCTGCGGTCAGGCGCGGCGGATGGATCGACTCGCTGGCCACGGCGTTTGCCGTGGCCGGCGTTTCCATGCCGACCTTCTGGACCGGCCTGCTGTTCATCAGCATCTTCGCCGTGCGCCTGGGGTGGTTCCCCACCAGCGGGGTGGCGAGCG
>JACQTN010000144.1 GCA_016210785.1 Armatimonadota bacterium | reverse complement strand
GCGCGTTGGTGATGATCGCCGACGCCGCGGCCTGGCGGAACACCTGCCGGAACCGGACCACCGGGATCGTTCCCGAGGCGATCAGGTCGCGCAGCACGTTGCCGGGACCGACGCTTGGCAACTGGTCGACGTCGCCCACCAGGATCGCCTGCGCGGTGTCGAGCACCGCCCGCAGGAGGTTGTGGGCCAGGGAGATGTCCAGCATGGACACCTCGTCGGTGATAACCACGTCCGCCTCCAGCGGCCGCCCCTGGTGCCGCGTGAACCCCTGCTCCGCGGGACTCCACTCCAGCAGCCGGTGGATGGTGGCCGCGGGCGTGCCGGTGACCTCCTCCAGCCGTTGCGCCGCGCGGCCGGTGGGACTGCACAGGGCGATCCGCTTGCCCATGGCCTGGAAGAGCTTCACCAGGGTGCGCACGGTGGTCGTCTTTCCGGTGCCGGGGCCGCCGGTGATGACCAGCACGCGGGACGCCGCGCCGAGCATCACCGCCTCGCGCTGTTCAGGGGACAGTTGAACGCCGGTGTGCGCCGCGTAGCGATCGATCCACGTGGAAACGCGGGACGGATCGACCTCCGCGGGCGCGGCGAGCAGCGCGCGCAGGCACTGGGCGACGCCGCGCTCGGCGTGGTAGAGCGCGGGGTGATAGACGGGCGTGCCGGGATCCGAAACCGCACCGGCATCCGTCCTCAGCGGATCCGCGATCACATCCCCGGAGGACGCGAGTCCGCCCAGCACCTCCTCCACCCGCTCCGCCGGCACTTCCAAGACCTCCGCCGCGCGCGCGATCAGCTCCGCCCGCGGCAGGTAGCAGTGCCCGTCGTCACCGGCCTCGCCGAGCACGTGGCGCAGCCCGGCGCCCAGGCGCCGCTCCGCGTCCAGGGGAATCCCGATGCTGCGGGCGATCCGGTCCGCGGTGACGAAGCCGACGCCCCAGATGTCCTTCGCCAGGCGGTAGGGATCTTCGCTCACCAGCCGCACCGCCTGGTCGCCGTAGGTCTTGTAGATCTTCACGGCGTAGGCGGTGCTGACCCCGTGCTCCTTGAGGAAGACCATCACGTCGCGGATGGCCCGCTGTTCTTCCCACGCCTTGCGGACGTAGTCGAGACGGCCCGGCCCCAGGCCCGGGACCTCCAGCAGGCGCCGAACATCCGCGTCGATGATATCCAGCGTCTCCGTACCGAAGCGCTCGACGATGCGCCGTGCCGTCACCGGGCCGATCCCCTTGATAAGCCCCGAGCCCAGGTAGCGCTCGATGCCCACCAGCGTGGACGGCTTGCGCGTGGCGTGACTCGACACCTTGAACTGCGGGCCGTGGCGGGGGTGCTCTGTCCACTCGCCCTGCAGCGCCAGGACCTCGCCCGGGGCGATCTCCGTGAAGTACCCAACGATGGTGAGGTGGTCGCGCTGGCCTGGGACACCCACGCGGGCGATGGTGAACCCGTTTTCGGGATTGTGGAAGGTGATGCGCTCCACCACCGCCTCCGGGATCTCCAAAGGAATCCCTTTTCCCCCTCTCCCGCCCGGGGAGAGGGTAGGGTGAGGGGGGAGTTCGCCCACGGGCACGGCGGAGAGCAACTGGCCCTGTGCCGGCTCGTGCGGCCTCAGAGGATCGGGCCGACGTCTCGGATCCACCTGGCCTCCCGGCGGGTTACCGGGACCGCGCCGGGCGGAAGGGCCGTACTTGCGGGGTAAACGTCTGGGAGCCATGGGTCGGACCGCGCCGTCTCTTATGTGACGTTGGCTCCGCAGGGGAGGGGGTCCTGCCGTCGAACGATAATGCACTGCCGAGCGGCCGCGAGTCCGGCCGCGTGCCGGGGCCCGGCGCGAACCCCATCAACATCCCGGAGGAGGCCCACCGTGACCAGCACCCGCCGCCACGAGACCTTTTCGCGTTTCCCCTACGACTGGGAGGAACGCCAGAAGTGGCTCGACCTGCCCTTCCCCGTGGAGGAGTACGAGGGCCGGCTCGCCCGGCTCCAGGCGTCGATGGCCAGGGAGAAGATCGGCGCGCTGATCGTCTACGGCGGCGCCAACGACATCGGGAACCTCCACTATCTCGCCCACTTCGACAACTCCTGGGGCCACTCGCTGCTGGTGGTCCCGGCCTCGGGCGAGCCCGTGCTGGTCACCAACGGCATCTTCCACGCGGAACCGATCCACTCCAACGTGCACACCACGTGGGTCAAGGACATCCGGCCGGCCCTGAGCACCCAGTCCGCGGCCAAGCCCACGAGCGTCGCCGAGATCGCCGCGGGCGTGGTGAAGGAGATCGGCGCCGCCTCGGGCACGGTGGGCATCGTCGGGGAACGCACGATACCGCACCCGCTGCACGCGGAGATCGCGTCCTTCCTGCCGGCTGCGCGGCTGGTCCCGGCCACGTCCCTGGTCGCGCGGCTGCGCGCCGTCAAAACCCCGCGGGAGATTGCCCTGCTGCGCGAGGGGAGCAAGGTGATCGACCGGGCCTTCGAGGCCGCGGTGGCCGCCGCCAGGCCCGGCGCCACGGAGGCGGAGATCTCCGCGGAGGCGGCGCGGGTGATCGTGGCCGCGGGCGGGCAGTGCCGGCTCCCGCACGTCATGACCGGCGCGCGCTCCTGCCTGAAGAACGCCTACCCCAACCAGACGAAGGTCAAGGACGGCGACGTCATCCTGTACGACTTCGTGGGCCAGTTCGGCGGGTACTACGTGGACTTTGCGCGCAACGTGGCGCTGGGAAAGCAGCCCGACCTGGTGCAGCGCATGCTGGACGCGTGCCTGCGCGCCAACGAAGAGGTCGGCAAGAAGATCGGACCGGGTGTTCCCATCGTAGATCTGCAGAAGATGATGGCGCGGATCTTCGAGGAGGGCGGAGTGGCGGAGTACGGCTACCCATACACCGGCTTCGGCCACGGCGGGGGACTGGATATCCTGGAGGCGCCATTTCTCTACGAAGGAAACCCCGAACCGCTGCGGGCGGGGATGACCTTCTACCTGGAGCCCATGATCCTGGCGCACGGGGTGGCCGGGGTGTGCATCGAGGACATGGTCGCAGTGACGGAGGGCGGGGTCGACTATCTGACCAACGCCCGCCGCCGGTTCTGGTAACGGCACCGGTCTCGAACAAGGAGGATCCGGGCACCGCGCCTGGCGCCGGACTGACCCCTCCGGAGTCTGGGAAGCGAGACGGCTCGCGCGAGGAATTTCAGGAAAAGTGGGTCGAGGAGGTCGGAGGGCGCCCCGCCTAAAGGCCGCGGCTCAGTTGTGTTCGTCGGGCGGCGATGAGAGGAGCCGGCTCAGGTTGTCCATGACGGTGCGGATGACAGAACGCAGGCGGGGCTCGACAAAAGGCAGGAGCAGGCGCTGCTTGAGCCCTCGCTCGTGCACGACCCGGCAGGACACGCGGGTGTGGCCGCCATCCGCGGCCGGCGTCAACTCCATGGTGATCAGCAGCGTTCCCATCAGGCCGACGGTCTTCCCCCAGTCGGCCCGGAACGTGAGGTAGCGGAACGGCCTGAAGTCGAGGATCTCCTCCTTGATCACCATGGCGCCGTGGTAGCAGTGAACCTGCGTGCCCACGCCCGCGACGCCCCGGGGATTGCGCTGGTCCACGCGGTCGCTGCCCTGCCATAGCGGCCGCTTCTGGGGGGAAGTCATGTAATCCCAGACCACCGCGGGAGGCGCCGGGAGCTCGCGCTGGTCCAGTTCGATACCCTTGCCCGGCGGGATGTAGACCGCCCGCCGGTCCTCCTCTTCCTTCCACCGCGCCTCCAGGTCAAGCACGTACCCGATGACTTCCCCCACATCCTGGTAGCTGTCCGCGTGCTTCGCCATCCGCAGCGCCTGCGGGTCGAGCGAGTAGCGCTGGACACTGGCCAGGGTGAAGAGCGCGTATCCCCGGAAACCCAGCTTCTCCGTGACGGAGTTCTTCAGCAGTCGGTGCGCCAGCACCACATCGCGCCCCACGAGTTCGTGGCTGCCGGCCACCTGGTGAATGACGTACTCCCCGTGGTGGGTCAGGAACTTCAGGTTCAGGCGGTCGATGGTGCGGCAGGCGTTGCACTGGCAGGTCGTGTTGCGCCGGATGTGCTCCCGGCGCCCCATGAACGCGAAGTAGCAGGACTCGACCAACGCCAGCAGCATCGACCCATCGCCGGTGCCATCCGGACCGTAACAGAACACGGCATCGCCTTCCAGCTTTGCCAGGCGAAGGGAACCACGCGTCTGCGCCACGATCGTGCCGACCAGGTCGGCGAGCACATCCTGGCAGTGCGTCAGCTCGACGCCGCTCAGATACTCCGAGTATCCGGCGATGTCCGCGAGGACCAGGCACCCCCGCTGAACGTTGAGCATGATGGCCACCTGTATTCCACATGGCAGTGGCTTCCCCTCCGTGAAGGCTGCGTCCGGCGCGGTCTCGCCCGACCCGCCGGGAGGAAATCTCCCTGCGGGTGAGAATCCGCCATAGCAAAACCAGGAGGCCCAGGAGAGCATGGCGGACGCGGAGAGCGTGACCAATATCCTCGCCGGTCTGGCACTGTTTGCCGACCTGTCGCGCCCTCAACTGGAGGCGGTTGCCCACACCTTTGACGAGCAGTGGTTCGCCCAGGGGCAGCGGATCCTCCGGCAGGGGCTCACCGGATCGGGGCTGTTCGTGGTCCTGGACGGAGAGGCCGCCGTCACCATCGACGGACAGACCCGCGCGGTCCTCTCCCGGGGTGACTTCTTCGGCGAGATCTCGGTCCTGCTGGGAGAACCCCCGGCGGCGGATATCGTCGCCCTCCGCCCCCTGCGGTGCCTGGTCCTCTCCGGCGCGGACGTGGAGGCCTTTCTGATCTCCCATCCCCGCGTCATGTACCGCATGCTTCAGGCCGAGGCCCGCCGGCTGCGGAGCGCAAATCTATGGCGGAGTTAGACACGCGCCCGTTCCCGCCCGGCGATTACCCCGCGGTGGTCGTCGGAAGCGGGCCGGGGGGCCTGCAGATGAGCTACTGCCTCGCGCGGCTGGGGGTACGGCACGCCATGCTGTCCGCGGACCCCGCCCCCGGCGGGATGTTCCGCCGGTTGCCGCTGTTTGAACGGCTCATCACTTGGTCCAAGCCCCACGCGCCCGCCGAGCGGGGGACCCGCCCCTACGAGTGGTACGACTGGAACAGCCTCCTGGCCGACGACCCGGCGCACCGCGCCCTGGTCCCGGAGTTCATGGACGGGACGTCGTACTTCCCGTCGCGAGCGGAGATGGAGCGGGGGCTGGCCGCCTTTGCGGAACGAACCGGCATCCAGGTGCGCTACGGGTGCCGGTGGGAGGGCACGCGGCGGAAAAGCGACGGATTCGTCCTGTTGACTTCCGACGGCGAGTACCGGTGCCGGGTCGCCGTCTTCGCGGTGGGAGCGGCACAGCCGTGGAAGCCGCCGATCCCCGGCATCGAGTCGGTGCCTCACTACGTCGAGGCAAAGCCGGTGAGAGCGTACGCGGGCAAGAGGGTCTTCATCATCGGCAAGCGCAACTCCGGCTTCGAGATCGCCGACGCGCTTCTCCCCTGGGCCCGCCAGATCATCCTCGCGTCGCCCCGTCCCGTCCTCCACTCCCTGCTCAGCCGCTCCACGTCGGGGGTCCGGGCCAGATACCTGCAGCCCTACGAGGACCACGTCCTCGCGGGCGGGATCTTAGTCCTGGATGCGGCGATCGGGCGGATTGAGCGAACGCCGGACGGATACCGGGTCTTCGCCGAGGGCACGACCATCACCCGTGCCCTGACCCTGAGCGCCGACGAGGTGATTGCCGCGACCGGCTTCGCCACACCGTTGCTCGACCTTCCCGCCCTCGGGGTTGCCACCGTCAACGAGGGACGCATTCCCGCCCTGACCCCGTTCTGGGAGAGCATATCCGGCCCTGGCATCTACTTTGCGGGATCCGCGTCGCAGGGCGCGTCCGGACTCCGCAAGCATGGGATCGGCAGCAACTCGGGCGGCGTGGCAGGCTTCCGCCACAACGCCAGGGTGCTGGCCGCGCATCTGGCCGAAACGTGCTTCGGCGTGCGCATCGACCGGCCGGTGCTGCGCCCCGATCAGGTAGTGCCGTACCTGCTGGCCGAGGCCACCAGGGCGCCGGAGTTGTGGAACCAGCAGTCCTACCTGGCCCGGGTGGTGAGTTTCAACCGGGAGCGCGGCATCGTCGACGAGGGGATTCTACCGCTGGCGCATTTCGTCGACGCGGCCGGACCGGACGCGGTGGGCATGGTCGTGGAGACCGACAGGGAGGGCAACCATTATCCGGTGGCGTACGTCCGCCGCAGTGGCCGCGTCGGTGAGCACGCGCTGGAGTCCGACCTGATGCTTGACTTCGAGACAACCCCGCACCGGGCCCAGCTCCGGGCGCTCCTGGAGGGGCTGATGTGAATTCCGGGGTCATGGATTCTCACGCCAGAGCGCGAGCCCCAGCCAGATGTACCACGCCGGATTGAGGATGAAGCCGGTCACCACTGCGGGCACCAGTATCACCGGGCTGGACGGCGTGAGGACGATCAGGCGCCCGAGATACAGAATGACCAGGAGGATGGCGAGAAAATAGCCCAGACCGCCCAGGCCTCGCGGGAAGTTCCTGCTTCGGGCGATGAGCCAGGAGAAGGCGAAGAGCGCCAGCCCCGTGAACCCGAACGTCAGCAGGCCTCGCGGGTTCACCTGACTGGGCAGGTCCGCGGGGAACGCGGCGGGCGGGTAGATCGCGTTGGCCAGGTCGAAGCCCCCGTGAATCGCTGAGCCCACCGCCCCCGCCACGCCCGCCAGCAATGCCCACAACGCGAAGCCCTCGTCCACCGTGCGCAGCCGCTGATAGAGGGCCACGAGCGCAGGCGCGGAGAAAAACCCGCCCAGCATCAGGAAGAGGGGGCTGAGCAGCCGTCCTGCCTCAGGTGCAGCGCGGGCAACGATGAGAAATGCTATCGCGTAGAGGAACCCGCTCACACCGGCCAGGATCGCGCACAGGCCGGCAAATCCCGTAAAGGCTCCAGAAGTCGGCGCCTCACCGTGTGCCATCCTCCGATCACCCCCCAGGTGACGGATTACGCCCGGTCGCTGCAGCCCGGCCGCACATTGGCCCTCAGAGGGTGCCCTCCGTGCCCCGGGACCGTCCCGCGAGCCGTGTTTTTTCGGAACCGATCCTGCGCATGAAGCGGCACTAACGAGCCCACCGCATTCCCGGTGGCCGCCGACACCACGAGCGGGTTGAGGCTCGCCAGCTCCTGGATGTTCCCCAGGACCAGGTCTTCGCGCGGCCCCGCCGGCGCTGCATCCGCCGCCGGCAGAGCCGCGGCAATCGCGAGCAGTCCCCCGAGCGTGACTTTCCACAGTCGCCGTGTCATCCTCGCACCTCCCGGAGACCGTGCCTGGCGTACATTCGTCCCGCAGCGGGGCGTATCCTAGACGACATTTGGCCAATCGAACCGCAACGCGACCAAGCCGATATGAGCTGATCTGGAGATACAAATGGCTAGCCGACGGGGCTAAATCGCCAGGTGAGATGGCGGCGAGACTTCGAGCCGCGGCGGACCAGTTAGGGCGGGTTTCCGCAGTCGCCCTGAAAGACAGCCCAGACTATAGTTTCAGGGCGTTCGGAATCGGTGGAAGATCCCTGAAGAACTCTGGATGCTCCCGTTCGACCTGACGAAGGATCCGGACATCGAACATCTCCTCGAATGTGGGCGCCTGCTTCAGTGCTCCAATCTTGGCGGAGATCATCTGAATCTTGAGGCCGTGTTTTTCAAAAATACCTCTGGCGACTCCCACATACATTGGCGCCTGACCGACACCACCAGACGTCACGACGATCAGGGTTGTGATTGGAGCCGCGGTCGCTGTCCCGATGGCCAACAGCAACGACAGCAGTATGGCGAGCATGGTGCGCCATCCCCATGCGTGCATCACCTGCACCTCTCCATCCCGACATACCGAATACCGGCATACCAAGGGATATAGAGTCGGTTCCCCGGGCTGCGATCGGCAGCTGCCTGCCGCTACATCCCTGGTGCTCCGGTGCCCTTCACAACAAGGTTTCGAAAGATCGCGATCTCCTTACCG
>JACQTN010000156.1 GCA_016210785.1 Armatimonadota bacterium | reverse complement strand
TGGGCCTGGACCGCCCCCTGTGGCAGCAGTACCTCACCTTCCTGCGCCAGGCGGCCACGGGCGATCTCGGCGTCTCCCTCTACCTGAAGCGATCCGTCACGGGCCTGATCATGGAGCGCCTGCCGGCGACCCTGCACCTGGCGCTGACCGCGGCGGGGCTGGGTATCTGCATGGCCCTCCCGCTCGGGCTGGTGGCCGGGGTGCGCCGGGGCACCTGGATGGACCGCGCCGTCAGCCTCCTCACCATGCTCGGCCAGGCCCTGCCATCGTTCTGGGTCGGGCTGATGTTCGTCTTCCTGTTCTCCCGCACCCTGCGCTGGCTGCCGGCATTCGGGCGGGATACCGCGCTGAGCATCGTCCTGCCCGCGGTGACCCTGGCGCTGGCGTTCACCGGCCTCCTCACGCGGCTGGTCCGCTCCGGTACCATCCAGACCATGACCCAGGACTACATCCGCACGGCCCGGAGCAAGGGCCTCACCGAGCCGCGGGTGGTGATGGGCCACGCGCTGAAGAACCTGATGATCCCGGTGGTCACGCTGATGGGCCTGCAGATCGGCAACCTGCTCGCCGGGGCGATCGTGGTGGAGACGGTGTTCGCCTGGCCCGGGCTGGGCCTGCTGGTCGCCGACTCCATCTCGTACCGGGACTACACGCTGGTGCAAGGCGTGACCATTGTCATCGCCGCGGTCTTCAACCTCATCAATCTCGGCGTGGACCTGTGCTACGCCTATCTGGATCCCACCATCCGGTTGTCGTGAAGCATTCGTGTGCCTGGAAGAGATGAAGCCGTGAACGAGCACCTGGAGTATGCGGGCGCGGGGCCGCGGCGCGGAGCCTTCTACCTGGTGGCGGCGCTGGTGCTGTGCGTCGCCCTGGCTGCCGCCCTCACCCCCTGGCTGGCGCTGCGGGATCCGTTCAAGATCGAAACGCGCGTCCGGCTGAAGCCCCCGGGCACGCGCTTTGCCGACGGCACGGTGGCCCTTCTGGGAACGGACGCGGTCGGGCGGGATGTTCTCTCCCGCATCCTGTGGGGCGCCAGGATCTCCCTGGTGATCGGCCTGTTCGCGGTGATCGTCGCCGGCGCCATTGGGGTGCTCGCCGGCCTGCTGGCCGGGTACTACGGCGGGTGGGCCGAGCACGTGCTGATGCGCCTGGCGGATATCCAGCTGGGGTTCCCGGGGATCATGCTGGCGCTGGCGGTGACGGCTGTCCTCGGGCCAAGCGTGCCGAACCTGATCATCAGCCTGGGCATCACCCGGTGGGTCTCCTATGCCCGCCTGGTTCGGGGAGTGGTCCTGTCGCTCCGGGAGCGGGAGTACGTGGAAGCGGCCCGGGCGCTGGGCGCTCCCGACCGGCGGATCCTGCGTCGCCACATCCTGCCTGGCATCACGCCCGTGCTGGTAGTCCTGGCCACCGTGGAGGTGGGCCGGGTCATTATCGTGGAAGCGTCGCTGAGCTTTCTCGGCCTGGGGATTCAGGCCCCGCAGCCCTCGTGGGGCGGGATGGTGGCCGACGGGCGGGCGTACCTGAGCACGGCCTGGTGGGTGTCCACGTTCCCCGGCCTGGCCATCGGCCTGACCACGACCGCGGTGGGGTTGCTCGGGGACGGCCTCCGCGACGCTCTTGATCCGCGCCTGAGGCGAACGCAATGAGTGCAGGCGCGCCGAGCGGACTTGCGAAGGCGGGCTGCGCCCGCCTGGAGCACCACTCAAGAATGCTGGAGGAAGAGGCTGGAGAGGGGGAGGTTGGGAAGGGGGAGAGATCGCTCTCCCCCTCACAATAAGACGGCTTGCGGGACGTGCTCGATCCGCGCACGCGCTAGTGTCTGCTTGCGGAAGTTCGCGTCATACGGTGGCGCGAGGTCGAGCCCACGTCAGGACGGAGCGACTGCGGCCGAGTGGCAACCGATCTTGGCGAGCCAGAGAAGAACGACGCCTCGTTTGAGCCCGGAGGGCGAGTTTGGCGTCGCAACCACAGCCAGCGAGCCATAGATCGGTCCGCGAGGCCGCCCTGGAGCGGAGCTGGATGCGCCGTAAGTACGGTGAGCGCGGTAGAGTGAGGCACATCGCACAAAAGTAGCACGTGCCGGGCGAGGCCTCAACCGTGTGAAGCGTTCCTGTGCGAACACCAGGTGGCCGTGGCGCGGGTGGGCCGGTGAGGTCCGCAGCACCAGATGTGGGTGCGATCTCAATACCAGGGAGGTCCGAGGCTCTATGATCGAGGTGGGTGAACGCGCGCGCGAGTTGCTTCGCTCGTGCATCGTCATCGACGGCCTGGGCGGAGCCCTGATCAACCCCACGCCGCATCTGGTGAACGGAAAGGAATACGTGGACCTGGTACGGGAGAGCGGCGTCACGGCCCTCAGCGTGACGCTGGTATCGGAGCCCGGGTGCAACAGCGAGATGCGAGAAACCCTGCACGGCTTCTACTTCAACTACCGGCTCATCGAGACCAGCCCGGACCGGCTCCTGCTGGTGACCCACGCGGACGACATTGTGGAGGCCAAGCGGACGGGCCGGGTCGGGGTCATCCTGAACCTGCAGAGCACCTGGGTGCTGGGCATGGACCGCACCCTGGTGAGCATCCTGCACCGGCTCGGGCTGCGCGTGCTTCAGCTCACCTACATGGAGCGCAACCACGTCGGCTCCGGCTGTCTGGAACCGGTGGACCTGGGGCTGACCAGCTTCGGCAAGCAGGTGGTCCGGGAGATGAACCGGGTGGGCATGCTGGTGGACCTCTCCCACGCGGGGGTCAAGACCAGCCTGGACGCCATCGAGACCTCCGAGCACCCCTGCGCGTTCACCCACGCCAACGCCCGCGCCCTCACCGACCATCCGCGCAACCTGACCGACGAGCAAGTCCGCGCGTGCGCGGCCAGGGGCGGCGTGATCGGCCTCAACTCCTATGCCTCCTATGTGGAGTCGACCCCGGGCCAGCATCCCACCATCGAGGACTTCCTGAATCACGTCCAGTATGCGGTGGAGTTGGCCGGCATCGATCACGTGGGCCTGGGTACCGACTTCTTCGAGGGGAAACTGCCCGCCACGTTCCTCACCAACACCGTGTACCCGGAGTTCCGCACCAAGTACAACGTGACGGCGCGGCGCGCGCACGGGTTCTCACGCATCGACGAACTGCCGAACGTGGTCCAGGGACTGCTGAACCGGGGGTTTACGCCGGAGCAGGTGCGCAAGTTCCTGGGCGAGAATTTCCTCCGGCTCTTCCGGCAGGCATGGAAGCGGTAGAAGCAGCCGACCGCCACCAGCCAGGGTGGAACGAGAAGGCCGCCGACGCCGGTGAGACCGACCATCGTCGCGATGGCCAGGCACCCGCCCAGCGCTAGCCACAACGGCGCGCCCCAGGAGACACGATCATGGCAGGGCCACCGTCATCACAGCGCCGCAATCACTGCGGGCCACCCGGGTGTCTTCGGATCACCGCCGGGCGGCTTTCAGCACCGCGTCGGCCACATCGATGCAGCGGGCGAAGACGGTGTGGGGCGTGTTGCGCACATGCGCGATGAACCGCTCCAGCAGCGCCGTCCTGTGCGGGCGTCCCGTGAGCTGAGGGTGCAAGGTCAGCACGAAGCACTCGCCCTCGTCGGCGAGCGCGTCGAAGCTGGTGGTCCACTGCTCGAAGACCGTGGAGTTGGGCATGAGCCGCGGGTTGGGGAGCTGCAGGCCATACATGTAGTAGGAAGAGTCGGAGAGCCCCCACTCCACGGGGAGCTCCACCAGCCGCGTGGGTTTGCTGTCGACCGTGTGGAGGTATGGACCGTCCGCATCCATCATGTTGCTGGAGTACC
Organism: Armatimonadota bacterium; assembly: GCA_016210785.1. Taxonomy (GTDB): domain Bacteria; phylum Sysuimicrobiota; class Sysuimicrobiia; order Sysuimicrobiales; family JACQTN01; genus JACQTN01. Next base: position 3,283 of record JACQTN010000156.1, on the reverse strand, counting down.
GGAACCCATGCTCCACCAGGAGGGACAGCGTGCGGCCGCTCACCTCCCACCCCGGCGCGCGGTAGCCCAGCGGCCGCCCCCTCAGAACCTTCTCGATGGCGTCCAGCCCGCGGCGCATCGCCGTGGCCTCCTGCTCCGGGGTGAGGCGCGTCGGCCATTCGTGGAGGTACCCATGGTGCCCGACCTCGTGCCCCTCGCCGTCGATGGCTCTCAGTACGTCGGGATACTTCTCGGCGATCCACCCCGGGACGAAGAAGGTGGCCTGGATGCCGTGGCGGGCCAGCAGGCGCAGCAGACGCGGCACGCCCACCGTGGGGCCGTAGCGCCCCTGCGACATGACGACGGGACGCCCGGCATTGTGCGGATCGCGGTTGAGCCATACCGTCTCGCCGTCCACATCGAACGTCAGCATCACCGGGAACTTCCCGCGATAGATCCCCAAGGCTGTCTCCCTCCTCCACCTGCTCAGGCAGGGCGGCGCGGACCCACGTCCTCCGGCCGGCTATGGGTGCAGCACCGAATGTGCGCGTGGCAGAAGACGCTGCCCGGCGACGCCGACGATCTCGCGCCGCTCCAGCACCAGTGTGCGCAGCCCCGCCCGCGCCAGGTGGGCGGCCGCCACCAGACCGTTGTGTCCGCCGCCCACGACGACGGCGTCGTCGTCCTGCATGCCTTGAGTGTTTCCACGGTGAGGCGGCAAACCCTGGACGCGCCACAGACGCGCGCGGGATGCGACCGGGGAGGGCGCGATGGGCGGTGGCCAGGATACCGCGGGAACCGGCCGGGTCGCGGGTTGAGAAGCGCGTGACGTTGGCCCGGGGCGGTGGCGGCGACCAGGCTACTGGAAGCGGCGGCGGCGCGCCGAGTCCTGCATGGCCCCCATCAGGCGGCCGCGGATCTGCTGGGCGAGCGCCTGCGGCGTGCTGCCGGCCAGGGCGGCGCCCACCGGCGTGATGGTGACGATCAGCGCCTGGCGCACGAAGATCCCCCATCCTTCCGGGATCTCGCGGGCGGAGATCTCGAAGGGCATGATCTCTTCGTTAAACACGCGATCCAGCCGCGCGGCGACGACCCGCGCCCGGTCGATGCCCCGGATCCCCGGCAGCGTGGGCAGCCGCATCACGGGGTGTCCATCCACGAGCAACTCACCGGCCTCACGGCCGCGCTCGGCCACCGCGCGCACCGCGATCTGGAGGTAGCCGGCCGCGGGCCGCCGGAGGATGGGGATGCGCAGGCGCTTCAGCTCCACCTCGATGTACGCCACGCGTTCGCTGGCCTTCGGGTAGTCGGTAAAGAGGCCCGGGTCGGACTGCGCGCTCATCATCTCCTCGCGCGCCAGGCGCTCCATCAGCGTGAGCAGGGCGACCGGCGTGTACCGGGTGCGCTGCAGGATGGACACCGCCAGGAGATCCGCCTCCTTCTCCAGATCGCGCGGATAGGCGCTCAGGTACCCGATCGACGCCCTCCGGGAGCCGGTGACCATCTCCAGCTTTCCGGTCACGACGCCGCTCACGAGGGTGATGAACTGTGCCTGGCCGTGCCGGCGCAGCATCTGCATGGTGTGCCGGCGGACGACGTGGGCGACCTCCTGGGCGAGGACCGCGGCCAGTTCATGGTCGGTCCGCACAAACTGCAGCATGCCCCGCGTGACGTACACGATGCCGCCCGGCAGGGCCACCGCGTTGGGATACTCGCTGTCGAGGACCTTGAAGGCGTAGGGAAGGTTGGGCCGGCCCGAGACCGCGGCCACCTCCGCGCCGATGCGCTGGACGCGCGCGGCCGCGGCGGCGTCGGCGAGCAGGCGATGCTGCTGCTCCAGTTGGGCGCCGTACTGCCGGCCGAGCCGGATCTCTTCGTCATCCTGGCCCGGCGCCGCGGCCGCGGCCGGGAGCGCCGCGATGGCGGTCACGATGAGGGCTTGCGCGAGGATGCGCAGCGGCAGCGCCACCGGCGTTCCACCCCTCCTCTCTCCGTTCCACCCATCCTCTCTATAGTACACGAGTACACGCGCCGCGGAGTTCGAAACCACGTCCGCCGCCCGCAGCCGCCGTCTGGCGCGCCTGGCGGATCCAGCTCCGGCTCCGGGCAGGAAGCCCGCACCCCCCGTCGAACAGACGCGCAGACCGGCTCCGGTTGACCCGTGGAGGTGGCACCCGTGCAGATCCCCTACCGCGAGATGATCCTGACCGATGAGATGCGGCGGAAAGCCCTGGCCGTGCTGGAGACCGGGAAGTCGTACGGCGGCGAGGACACACAGCGCTTCGAGATCGAGCTGGCCCGGTGGTGCGGCGTGCGGTACGGTGTGAGCACAAACTCCGGGACTTCCGCGAACATGCTGGCCCTGGAGGCGAAGGGCATTGGGCCGGGCGACGAGGTCATCCTCCCCGCCAACGGCTACGTGAGCGTGCTGGGCTGCGTGACCAAGATCGGCGCCACTCCCGTGTTCGTCGAGGCGGACGAGGAGACGGGCAACATCTCCCCCGCCGCCGTGGCGGCGGCCCTCACCCCGCACACGCGCGCCGTGGTGCCCACCCACATGTACGGGTTCCCCTGCGACATGGATGCCCTCACAGAGGCGACGCGCCGGCGAGAGGTCTTCGTGCTGGAAGATGCGGCTCACGCGCTGGGGGCAGAGTACAGGGGCCGGCCCGTAGGCGGGATCGGCGACGCAGGCTTTTTCAGCTTCTCCGGCAAGATGATCACGGTCTTCGGCACCGGGGGCGCCCTGGTGACCGACGACCGGCAACTGGCGGAGGACGTCTCCAGCCTGCGCGACCAGGGCCGGCTGCGCACGCACGAGATCAGCTTCGTGCGCCGGTCGGACGGGTCCTGGTACGACCAGAAATGGATCGGGTACAACATGCACCTGGTGGAGATCTGCGCCGCGCTGGGGCGGATCCAGTTGCGGATGCTCTCGGACTTCCTCGGCGCGCGGCGGAAGGCCGCGGCCTGCTTCACGGAGCGGTTCCGGGACGCCGACCTCCCCATCCGGCTCCCCATCGAGCGGGACTGGGCCCACCCCTCCTACCTGCACTACGTCATCTACACACCGCGGCGGGACGCCCTGCGCGACTTCCTCCGCGCCCACGGCGTCGAGACCAGCGTCCACTACCCGACGCCGCTCCACCTGCTTCAGCCCGTGCGGCAGCGATACGGCACCAGGGAGGGGCAGTTCCCCGTGGCGGAGCGGCTGTGCCGGGACAACCTGTCGCTACCGGTGGGGCCGCACATGACGCAGGAGATGCTGGACCGCGTGGCGGACGGCGTGGTCGATTTCTTCAAG
>JACQTN010000191.1 GCA_016210785.1 Armatimonadota bacterium | reverse complement strand
TGGGTGCGGCCGAAGGTGTGGACGGGGGAGCGGCCGTAGAGCAGCCGGAAGAAGCCTTCCGGCGGCTCGGCGGTAGGCTCGTACTTCGGCAGCGGATCGGCGCCGACTTTGGCCAGATCGTGGCAGTAGATCTGGATCTTCTTGCTCTCCGTGCCGAACGGCGAGCCCTTGCCCTTCCAGTCCTCCAGGTAGGGCCGGCCCTTCTGGATCGCCACGCCGTCCTTCTTCATCTGCTCCAGGCTGAGGCCCACCCCGCTGAGACGCTGCTCCAGGTACTCCTCAATGGTCTTCCAGGGGAAGAACTGCTCGAGGCCCAGCCGCATCCCCAACTCGCGCGCAATCCACCACCCCGGCTTGCTGTCGTACATGGGCGGGACGACCGGCTGGCGCAAGGCGATGAAGGGCCGCTTGTGCGGCACCGTGATCAGGTCGTCGTAGCGTTCCAGATACGTGCACTCGGGCAGCACCACGTCCGCCCAGCGCGTGTGCTCTTGGGGCAGGATGTCGATCGCCAGGTGGAAGTCCAGCCTGCGCAGCGCCTCGCGGGTGCGCGCCTGGTTGGGCAGCGTGTGGAACAGGTTGGTGGAGTAGCTGATGAGCGCCTTGATCGGATATGGCTGCCCGGTGATCATGGGCTCCACCAGTTCCTGCATGGCCACCGGGCCACGCAGAAACTTCTTGCCCCAGCCGTCGGCGCGGATCTTCTTGTGGGGGTCGCTCTCCGCACCGGAGAGCGCGGTGGCCCCTCAGCCACCGCTGTCGGGCGCGGCGGGGAACGGCGGCAGCGCGTACTCGTCCACGTAAGGCGCCACGGCCAGGTAGAACCCCCCCGGCCGGCCGTAGTTCCCCAGCAGCACGTTGACCAGGTACAGCCCCCGCATGCGCTGGGTGTCGTTGCCGTACCAGGTGACGTGCCGGCCCGGCACCAACACCGCCTGCGGCCGGTAGCGGGCGAGATCGCGGGCGACCTCCACGATCTTCTCCGCAGGGAGATCGGTGATCTTCGCCGCCCACTCGGGCGTGAAGGGCTTCACGTGCTCGGCGAGTGGCTCGAAGCCTTCCGTGTACTGCGCGATGTAGTCGCGGTCGTAGAGATTCTGCGTGATCAACACGTGCATCCAGGCCAGCAGCAGTGCCGTGTCGGTGCCGGGCTTGATGGGCAGGTAGTGGTCCGCCTTGGCGGCCACGGTGGAGAAGCGCGGGTCTACCACCACCACCTTCGCGCCGCGCGCGCGCGCCGCGGCGAAGTCCTGCATCATCGTATTGTGTGCGTTCTCGCCGATGTGGGTGCCCAGCAGCACGATATAGCGAGTGTGCTCCCAGTCCACCGGCTCGTGCCCGCCGAGCGGCCGGCCGAAGGTCAGGTTGCTGGCGACCTCGCGGGGCGTGGTGCACAGGCTCACCGAGGGCTTGGCGGCGTTGGGTGTGCCGAAGGCGGGCGCCAGGTAGTCCACGAACCACTTGTCGCCGGCGTAGTGCCCGAAGACCGCCAGCGCCTCGGGCCCGTACTGCTCCTTGATGCGGAGCAACGCCCTGGCCGCGTAGTCGAGCGCTTCTTCCCAGGTCGCCTCGCGGAACTTGCCTTCCCCGCGCGCGCCGGTGCGGATGAGGGGGCGCTTGAGGCGATCGGGATCATACAGCTCGCCCACCCCGGCCAGCCCGCGGGCGCACAGCCTCCCGTTAGACTTCGGGTTGTCGGGGTGCCCTTCGATCTTCGCGACGCGCCCGTCCGCGACGTACGCCACGGCGCCGCACCGCCACAGGCACATCTCGCACACGGTAGGCACGGCCGCGGTGGCCTTCTGGTACCAGAAGCGGCGGCGGGGCGGCAGGACCCGGCGTACCAGCGGCGTCGTGCCCGCGGCCACGGCGCCGGCGGTCCCGCCGGCCACGATCAGAAACTCCCGGCGTGAGACTTTCATCGCATCACCTCGGCCAGTCCCGGGCATGCCCGGATCACGCGCGCCCGCAGGTTCGCCTCCCGCTGCATGGCCCGCTGCATGATGCACACCGCGGTGGTGAGCCACTCCGCCTCCACCCGCTCGCGGGGGATGCCGGCACAGGCGCCGGCGGCCCACACCGCCAGCCGGTACTGGCGCGCGTCCCCGGGGAGCAGCACCAGGATGCGGATGCCCGGATCGAGCGCCTGCAGGTCCCGGATGAACTCCGGTGTCCCTTCCGCGGCGATGTGCCAGTCCAGCAGCAGCGCGTCCGGCTGCCGGCGCGCGACCTGTTCCCGAGTTTCCTCGGGGGAGGAGGTGACGTCGCAGTCCAGGGCGACCGGCAGCCGGACGCGCACGGCCTGCACGAGCTCCACGAGAGTCCGGCGGAACTCGGCGTCTTTCTCGGCCAGGAGCAGGTGGAACGCCATCTCGACTCACCCACCACCATCATCGGGCCGATGGCGCCAGAGGGAAATCGGGGAAACCTGGAAACGTTGCGGCGAGTTTTCCCGACAGCGCCCTCGGGCGCTCAGCCGGGGGGGTGAGACCGACGGGACCCGACGCGAAGAGGGAGAACCTCAGGAAGGGTTGCTGAAGTGGAGGCGCAGGATGCCGTTCAGGAGTCGGCGGTGAGCAGCCCCCGGCGCAGGGCGTAGCGCACCAGGTCGGCGCGGGTGTTCAGCTCGAGCTTCTCCAGGATGCGCGCGCGGTAGGTCTCCACACTCTTGGGGCTGAGGTGCAGTTGATCGGCGATCTCCCGCGCCGTGTAGCCGGAGGCCACCAGCTTCAGCACCTCGCGCTCCCGGTCGCTGAGCCGCTCGTAGCTGTCCTGCTCCTGGCCGGCCTGCACCTGGGTCACAAAGTCCTCCAGCAGCCGGCGCGTGGCGGTGGGATGCAGGAACGCGCCGCCCGCGGCCACCGTGCGGATGGCCTCGATCAGCTCCGTGTCCGCGGCCCGCTTGTTCACGTAGCCCGCGGCGCCGGCCCGCAGCACGGGAAACAGGTAGCGCTCCTGGGCGTGCACCGTGAGGATGAGCACCTGGGAAGGCAGGTCCAGGGTCCGGATCTGGCGCGTGGCCTCCAGCCCGTCTACCCCGGGCATGCTGATGTCCATGATGATCACGTCCGGCCGCAGATGCGGCGCCAGCGCCACCGCCTCCTGCCCGTCGGACGCCTCGCCCACCACCACCATGTCGGGCTCCTGCTCGATGAGCGTCCGCAGGCCGGTGCGCAACACCGGGTGGTCGTCGGCCAGCAGGATGCGGATCTGCCCGGTCATCGCGCCATCACCTCGGCACCTCCAGGTCCACGCGGGCCACCAGGACCGTGCCCTGGCCCGGCGCGGAGCGCACGGTGAGGCGGCCACCCACCAGCGCCATCCGCTCCCGCATGCCGGCAAGGCCGAGCCCGCCATGGGCGGGCCGCGGCTGCGCGGGGTCGAAGCCGACGCCGTCGTCCGTGACCTCCAGGATGACGCCGCGGTCCGATCGCCGCAGCCGCACCCACGCGTGCGGCGCTCGCGCGTGGCGCCGCACGTTGGTCAGAGCCTCCTGCGCCACCCGGTACAGGACCAGCTCCACGCCGGGCGGCAGCCGGCCCTCCATCCCTTCCACGGCCAGGGTCACGCGGGTACCGC
>JACQTN010000151.1 GCA_016210785.1 Armatimonadota bacterium | reverse complement strand
TGGCGGTCAGCTCCACCAAGTCGATGACCGGCCACCTGCTGGGGGCCGCCGGCGGGGTGGAGCTCATTGCCTGTGCGCTGGCCATCGAGCATCAGATCATCCCGCCCACCATCAACTACGAGACGCCGGACCCGGACTGCGATCTCGACTACGTGCCCAACCAGCCCCGCCGGGCACGGGTGGAGACCGCCATGTCCAACGCCTTCGGGTTCGGCGGGCACAACGCCACGCTGGTGATCCGCCGCTTCCATGACTGAGAAGCTGTGTTGGATATGCACGACAACGAAACTCCTAGACCCCCGTAACTGAGGCTAGCCCGCCGTTGCCCGAATCCGTCATGAGCCAGGAACCCGAAACCGCAGAGAGCGAAGAGCCTTCCCACGAGCGGCTGGCTCAGCTTGCGGAGATGGAGGCGCGGATCGACGTCCGCTTCCGCGACCGGTCGCTGCTGGACGAAGCGCTCACCCACGGCTCCCACGCCCACGAGGGACGCGACGGAAAACGGCTGAGTTACGAGCGCCTGGAGTTCCTGGGCGACGCCATCGTCAACGCCGTCGCCGCCGACATCCTGTTCCGCCGCTACCCGGACGCGTCCGAGGGCGACCTGGCCCAGTTGCGGTCGCGCGTGGTGAGCGAGCCGGCCTTCGCCCGCCTGGCCCGCCGGCTGGAGCTGGGCAAGTACATCCTGCTGGGACGGGGCGAGGAGAAGGCGGGAGGCCGCACTCGCAACTCGCTGCTCTCCGACGTGTTCGAGGCGCTGGTGGGTGCCGTCTACGTGGACTCCGGGTACGGCGTGGCCCACGCCTTTGTCGCCCGCTGGATCATCGACTCCATCGAAGAGCTGGACACCCACGAGAGCCCGGACTACAAGAGCCAGCTCCAAGAGATCGTGCAGCAGCGTGAGCGCCGCCTGCCGCGCTACCGCATCAGCGGGCAGGAGGGGCCCGATCACGACCGGGCCTTCGTGGCGGTGGTAGAGTTGGGCGGGCGCGTGGTGGGGAAGGGCAAGGGACGCAGCAAGAAGGAAGCGGAACAGGCCGCGGCGGAGTCTGCGCTGCGGCGCTACCAGGGTTCGTGATTCGGCCCCCCTTTCGATTCCTCACGGGTGACTTGCCGACGAGGAGACCGCCATGCAACTCTTGTGGGCGCCCTGGAGGCTGGCCTACATCAAGCACACCGGCGGCGACGAAGGCTGCATTTTCTGCGCCGCGTCCGCCGAGGGGCGTGACCGCGAGAACCTCATCATCCACCGGGGCGTGCACGCCTTCCTGATCCTCAACCGGTTCCCCTACAACGCCGGCCACTTGATGGCCGTGTCCTACCGCCACGTGGCCACCCTGCGCGACCTGAACGCGGAGGAGATCGTGGACCTGATGCGCCTGGTGGACCGCGGCGTGCAGGCCCTCACCGATCGCTACCGCCCCGATGGGTTTAACATCGGCATCAACATGGGGCGGGCGGCGGGCGGTGGCATCCTGGACCACGTGCACGTCCATGTGGTGCCGCGCTGGGTGGGCGATACGAACTTCATGCCCGTGCTCTCCGACGTGAAGGTGATCCCCGAGCACCTGGACGCCACCTACCAGCAACTGGCGGAGGCCCTCGCGCGCCTCCCCGCGTGAGCGGGCGCCCGTGGGCGTGGTGCGGCGGCGGCGTGCGGCAGACCGGTCGACCCTTCCCGTGGGTATCGCCTGGCGGAACCCTGCGCGGGGCCTCCGATGGCTGGCCGCCCTGGTGGCCTGCCTGTGCTTTGGATCGCCGGCCGCGGCCGCCGCAGGCCGCGTCGCTCTGGCGCTCGAGGGGCCGGAGATCACCCAGGGGGAGACGGTGGCGGTCACCGTGTCGGGACCCGGGATTGCCTCCGCGCGGCTGGTCGCAGGCGGCCGCGAGATCCCGTTGTACCGGGTGAGCGGGCGACTGGTCGGCCTGTTGGGGACCGACCCGCTGACGCGGCCCGGCTCCGTGCACCTAGTCCTCACCGCGGTGGACGAGGCCGGACGGCGCCTCACCGCCGCGGCGCGGTTGCGCGTGCGCGACGGCCGGTTCGGCGCCCGCAACGTTACGCTGTCGCCCGACACCATGCGGCTGCTCTCCCCGCAGAAGGTCGCGGAGGAACGCCGCCGTTTCGCGGAGGCGGTGCGTCGAACAAGCGCGAGGCGGCTGTGGCAGGGACCGTTCCTCCACCCGGTGGCGGGCGCGCTGTCGTCCGGATACGGTGTGCGCAGCATCTACAGCGGCCGCCCCGGTGGCTACCACCTGGGTGTGGACTACGCCGCGGATGACGGAACGCCGGTGCGGGCCGCCAACCGCGGGCGCGTCACGCTGGCCGACCGGCTGCCGCTCAGTGGCAACATCGTCGTGATCGACCACGGCATGGGCGTCTTCACCTCCTACCATCACATGTCGTCGCTGGCGGTGCGGGAAGGGCAGGAAGTCGCGCGCGGTGATCTCCTCGGGCACGTGGGCTCGACCGGTCTCTCCACCGGGCCCCACCTGCACTGGGCGATGCTGGTGGGTCAGGCCAGGGTCAACCCGCTGCACTGGACGCGCCGGCCGCCCCTACCGTAGGGCGCGGCGGCGGGCGGCCCGGTGGGACGTGCGCACGGCGCCCCGGCGCCGGTGGGCACGTCGCGTGACGGCCGCGTGACAGGAGCGTGGCACCGTGTTAAGATGCCTGGATAGATGCTCGAGACAGCGAGAGGGGAGGCCGGAATGCCGATGCGGAAGTGGATTCACGTCCTGGGTCTGGTGGCGCTGACGTTGGTGCTGGGGGGAGCCATGTATGCTGCCGCGGCGCCCGCCGTGCCGGTCCAGGAAGTCAGGGTCGGGATGAAGGAGTGGGGCTATGAGCCCAAGGAGATGACGGTCAGGCCCGGCAGGGTGCGCTTCATGCTGAAGAACGATGGCCGGCGGCAGCACAACTTCGGCATCATCGGGCCGGGTTCGTCCAAAGATGTCACCGTGGTCTCCGACAACGTCCGCTCCGGGCAGACCCTCAACTTCGAGGTGGACCTACCCCGGGACGGCACCTACGCCGTCATCTGCGATATCGAAGGCCACCGCGAGCGGGGCATGGAGGGTACACTGATCGTGCGGCGCTAGCTCTCACCACCATCGCGGCGCACCCGCGACAGTGGGGGCTCCGACACACAGGTGATGCTCGGACTCGGCGTAGCCGGTCCTGCGCATGGACGAGGACAATGGCATTTCCGAGACGATGTCCTGGCGGAGGACGCAGCGCATGGTGGGCGGTACGCGGGGGTGACCGCGATGAGTGACCATACCCACACCGAGGATCCGGAGCGGCTGGCCGAGTTCGAGGCGCGGGTGGCCGCCGGGGAGCAGGTCGAGACCGGCGAGTGGATGCCCGGGGAGTATCGTCAGGAGGCTCTGCGCCTCATCCAGATGCACGCCAACTCCGAGATCATGGGCGCCATGCCCGAGCGGGAGTGGATCCCACGGGCGCCCACCCTCAGCCGCAAGATGGCTCTGACCGCCAAGGTGCAGGACGAGGTCGGGCACGCCCAGCTGCTGTACCGCGTGGCGGAGACCCTGGGCCGGTCCCGCGTCCAGATGATCGCCGACCTGATCGAGGGGCGCAGCAAGTTCCACAACGTCTTCCACTATCCCGCCGAGACCTGGGCGGACGTGGCCGTCATCCAGGTCTTCGTGGACGGCGCGGCGATGCAGACCCAGGGCGCGCTGCGGTCGTCCAGCTACGCGCCCTACGCCCGGGTGATGAAGCGCATCTGCTACGAGGAAGACTTCCACATCCGCCTGGGCCTGGACGTCTACCGGACCCTGGCCGACGGCACGCCGCGCCAGCGGGCGATGCTGCAGGATGCCATCACCCGGTGGTGGGTGCCGCTGCTGCACTTCTTCGGCATGCCCGATCGGGTCTCGCCGCACACGGAGAAGATGCTGCGGTGGCGTCTGAAGGTGAAGTCCAACGAGGAGCTGCGCCAGCAGTTCCTGCGCAAGTTCGTGCCGATCATCCAGGAAGCCGGGTTCACGGTCCCCGATCCCGCGCTGCGCTGGGATGAGGCCTCGCAGCGGTACGCCTACGCCGAGCCCGATTGGGAGGAGCTGAAGCGGGTCGGCCGCAACCAGGGGCCCAAGAGTGCCGAGCGCCTGGCGCTGCGCCAGGACTACCACCGGCGGCACCGGTGGGTGCGGGAGGCCGTGGAGCGATGGGGCCTGCTCGCCGCCTGAGCGCGCTGGAGCAGGACGTCTGGGCCGTCTTCCGCCAGGCTACCAAGCACGATCCCCACGTCTACGTGGGGGACGTGCACGCCTCCGACCCGGAGATGGCGCTGCTGCTGGCCAAGGAGCAGTACGCGCGGCGCGACCCCTGCGTCAACCTGTGGGTGGTCCGGTACTCCCAGATCTTCGCCACCGACTACGGGGACGCGGACATGTTCCGGCCGGCCACCGACCGCAGTTTCCGGTTCGGAGGATCGCATCGCGACCAGCAGCGCGTCTACCGCGAGGCGGGCCGCCGGCGGGACGACGAGGAGTGAGGCGGTGGAGGCGGACGTGGGCGCGGCCCTGCGGGAGTGGCTGCTGCGGGCCGCGGACGACGAGCTCATCATCGGGCACCGCCACTCGGAGTGGACGGGCTTCGGGCCGGACATCGAGTCGGACGTGGCGCTGTCGTCCATCGCGCAGGAGGAGATCGGGCATGCGCGCCTCTTCTACGAGATGGTGTGCCGGGTGGACGGGGCGGGCGATCCCGACCGGCTGGCCTTCGGGCGGCCGCCGGGCGAGTTCCGGCACGCGGTCCTGGTGGAGCGCCCCAACGCCGACTGGGGCACGAGCCTGTTGCGCCTCTTCCTGTACGAGCACTTCGACCGTGCGCGGCTGGAGGTCGCGGCGCAGTCCACCTACCGGCCGCTGGCTGACCTGGCGGGCGCGCTGCGCCGCGAGGAGAAGTATCATCTGCTCTTCGGCGAGGCGTGGGTGCGTCGGCTCGGCGCGGCGACCGAGGAGAGCGGGGAGCGGATGAGGGCGGCGCTTGCGGCCGTGTGGCCGGACGCGATGGACCTGGTGGAGGGCACGGAGGCCGACGCCCTGCTGGCGCAGAGCGGGGCGCTGCCGCAGACCCCGGAGGCGCTGCGGCGGGCCTGGACGGAGGGCGTCGCGGTGGTGCTGGCGGAATCGCGCCTGCCCGTCCCCGAGGTTGCGCCAGCGGCTGAAGGTCTCCGGGGCCGGCGCGGGCAGCACACCGTGGACCTGGACGCGCTGCTGGGGGAGATGACGTCGGTGCGGCGGCTGGATCCACAAGCGCGGTGGTGAACCGGTGAGAACCACGCCCCTGGACCTGGAAGAGCAGATCTGGCAGGCACTTCGGGAGATCGAGGATCCGGAGCTGCCCGTGGCCATCACCGACCTGGGCCTGGTGCGCGACGTGCGGGTGGAGGAGGGCCGGGTGCTGGTGCGCCTGATCCCCACCTACAGCGCCTGCCCCGCCATGCGCGTGATCGGCGACGACATCCGGCGCCGGCTGCTGGCGCTAGAGGGCGTGCGCGAGGTGAGCGTGGAGGTCACCTACGACGAACCGTGGACGGTGGCGCGCATGACAGAGGAGGGCAGGCGGCGGCTCACCGCCCACGGGCTCAGCGTGCCGCGCCGCGGGACTTGGGAGGAACCGGTGACCTGCCCGTTTTGCGGATCCACCCAGACCACGCTGGAGAATCTCTTTGGACCGACCCTCTGCCGGGCGATCTACTACTGCCGGGCGTGCGGCAACCCGATCGAGCGCTTCAAGCCACCACTGGACAGCGCGTGACCCCAGACGTTGGACAAGAGCAGAAGCCGGGCCGGTGCGCCCTCGATGGCGACCGGCTCGCGGCAAAGGTGAGGTGACACGGTGGCCACAGGCAAACACACCGGCAGAGGCCGGCCTTCCACATCCCGCGGAGAGGCTCCCGGCGGCGCCGCGAACCCGGGCGCCGGGAGCGGCTCCCCGGCCACGCGGTGGGGCATGCGCGCCATCGCCATGGGGCGGGAGGGGATGGTCTGCGCGGCCAACCCCCTGGCTGTGCTCGCCGGGGTCAAGATGCTGGCCCGCGGAGGAAATGCCGTGGACGCCCTGGTGGCGGCCGCGGTGGCCCTCAACGTGGTAGAGCCCTACATGTCCGGGATCGGCGGCGTGGGGAACCTGCTGTTCTATCACGGGGAGGAGCGCCGGGTGCGCGCGCTGTACTTCGGCGGTCGCGCGCCGGCCCGGGCCAGGCTGGAGGGCTACACCCCGGAGATGAAGGACGTGGGTCCCCTGGCACCCCTCGTTCCCTCGGCGCTGGCTGGATGGGCCCGGGCCCTGGCGGACCACGGCACACTGGCGCCCGAGACCGTGCTGCAACCCGCCATCGCCCTCGCCGAGCGCGGGATCGTCATCACGCCGTTCGATGCCCACCACTTCGCCGCCCACCCGGAGCGCGTCGAACTGTTCCCGGCCACCTCCGCCACCTACTTTCCCCAGGGGCGTCCGCCCGCGGCGGGCGAACTCCTGCGGCAGCCAGACCTGGCGCGCACGCTTGACCTGATCGCCCGCCGCGGCGTCGGCGCGTTGTACAGCGGGGAAATCGGGCGAGCGATCGCCGGCCACCTGCAGTCCGCGGGCGGGGTCATGACGGAGGATGATCTCGCCAGGGTGCCAGAGGAACTGGCCTGGCAGGATCCGATCCACACCTCCTACCGCGGCTACGAGATCTTCACCCCACCCCCGCCCAGTAGCGGCGCCCAGATCCTGCAGACCCTCAACGTGCTGGAGGGCTTCGACTTGGCGGGAATGGGACACAATACCGGCGACCACCTGGTCACGCTGGCGGAAGTGATCCGGCTGGCCCGCCTGGACACCGACCGGTACATTGGCGATCCCGACTTCGTGGAAGTGCCGGTGGATTATCTGATCGGCAAGGAGCACGCCGCGGAGCAGCGCGCGCGGGTGCTGGCGGCACTGCGCGACGCCGGGGATCGGAAGACGGGGGGGAGGGCAGGGCGCGGTGGTGCGGGCGGGAAAGGCGGGCGGGCCGCGTCCCGCGACTCCACCACCCACCTGGCCGCGGCGGACCGCTGGGGCAACGCGGTCAACATGACGCAGACCCTGGGCTCGGGCTTCGGCTCGGGAGTCGTCATCCCCGGTACCGGCGTCTGCCTGAACAATGGGATGCGGTGGTTCAACCTGCGCCCCGGGCACGCCAACACCCTGGCGGGCGGCAGGCGCGTGGAGTGGTGCATCGCTCCCACGCAGGCCATGCGGGGCGGGCGCCTGGCCATGACCGTGGGGTCCCCCGGGAGCTACGGCATCCCGCAGACCGTGACGCAGGTGCTGTGCAACCTGATCGACTTCGGGATGAACGTCCAAGACGCCATCGGTGCCCCGCGCATGCGCTGGGCCGACGACGTTCCCGATCCCCTGCCGGCGACCACCCTGCGCGTGGAAACCCGCATCCCGGAGGATACCCGCCGCGCCCTGGCGGCCCGAGGGTACGACCTGCACCTGCTGGGGGAGTGGTCGTGGCTGGTGGGTGGGGCGCATGGAATCGTGGTCCACGGGGAAGGGTGGCTGATGGGCGGCGCGGACCCGCGCCGGAACGGCTACGCCATAGGATGGTAGAGATGAACAATGGCTGATGGATTTGTCTGCGCAATGTGCCGTAAAGAATACCCGGGAAAAGCTCTCGTCTGGCGGTGCGAGTGTGGCGGGTACCTGGAGGTTGCGGAGGTGCCCGCCTTTGTGCCTTCGGCGATCCAGACCCTGCCCTCCCTGTGGCGGTACCGGCGTCTGCTGCCGCCTCTCCCCGAGGAAGCCACGGTGTCCATGATGGAGGGATGGACGCCCCTGGTGCGCGTGCCCCTCAGCGCCGGCGAGGTCTCCTGCAAGATGGACTTCCTGCTGCCGACCGGCTCCTACAAGGACCGCGGCGCCACGCTGCTGGTGAGCTACCTGAAGGCCGCGGGCGCGCCCCACGTACACGACGACTCGTCGGGCAACGCGGGCGCCGCGCTGGCGGGCTACTGCGCTCGGGCGGGCATCCCCTGCGACCTGTACATCCCCGCGCACGCCTCCGGTGGCAAGCTGGCGCAGATCCAGGCCTACGGCGCGCGGCTGGTCCCCGTGCCCGGACCGCGCGAGGAAGCCAAGAAGGCCTCCATGGCCGATGCCGCCAGCTTCTACGCCAGCCACAACTGGCACCCGCTCTTCTTTGAAGGCGTGAAGACGTACGCGTGGGAGGTCTGGGAGCAACTGGGCCGTGCCGCTCCGGACCACGTGGTGGTGCCGTGTGGTTACGGCAGCCTGGTCATCGGGGCGTACCGCGGATTCAAAGCCCTGCGGGACGCCGGGGAGATCGATCGCCTCCCGCGCATCTTCGCCGTGCAGGCGTCCGCGTGCTCACCCGTCTACCAGGCCTTCGCGCAGGGCGCGGGTGATGTGGTACCCGTCACCCCGGGCACCACCCTGGCCGAGGGCATCGCGTCGGGCAGCCCGCTGCGCGGCCGGGAGATCCTGGAGGCGGTGCGGGCCACCGACGGCGCCGTGGTGACCGTCACCGAGGACGAGATCGTGCGCGCGCTGCGCCTGCTGGCCCGGCGGGGTATGTTCGTGGAGCCGACCGCGGCCGCGGCGCCGGCGGCCGCCGACCGGTTGCTGCGGGAGGGCAGGCTCCGCGCCGCGGACGAGACGGTGGTCGTACTCACCGGCAATGGCCTCAAAGCGTGGGAGAAGATTCGCCCGCTGTTGGAGGGTGGCGTATCCTGACAGAACACCACAACTCCCGAGCGGGTGATCTTCCGCACCCCGGGTCTCAGGAGTTCCGCCTCAGTATCCCCGCCCACCGCCTTCCGGCGGCGCGGGGGCGGGAAAAATCCTGAGCGGCGAGGCGCGCCCGCGCCTCACTGGCCGGGGCGCTCCAGCGGCACGCCCTCCCTGCACTGCGGACACATGGGCGGGGGATAGGCCTCCAGGTCGAGCACGGCCAGGGTCTCCACAGGCACACCCAGGTTGAGGGCGGTGGAGCTGCGGTCCACCAACGCCGCCACGCCCACGGTGCGGCTGCCGTGGCCGGATACCAGGCGCATCAGTTCCCGGGCCGATTCGCCGGTCACGATCACCTCTTCCACCAGCAGTGCCCGGGCGCCAGACTCCACGCGGAACCCCGGCCGCAGCACGCGGCGCCCGTGCATGCCTTCCACGAAGACCGCCTGCGCGCCCAGCGCCCGTGCCGTCTCGTGTCCCAGGATGGCGCCCAGCACGCCCGAGCTGATCACCACGTCCACCGGCGTGCCCCGGAACCGGTCGGCGAGCGCCTGGCAGACCGTGGAGGTGAGGACGGGATGCTGCAGTACGCGCTCCCACGCCACGTAGTACGGGGTGTGCATGCCAGAGGAGAGCACGAAGTGTCCGTGGCGGATGAGCTGTGAATCCGCGACAATCTCGGCGGCCGATCGCCCGCTCATGATGCCCCCTTGCGGATGCGATACGGTAGTGTTCCCTGGGGCTCCGCGCAACTCCTCCCGCAAGCCCCGGAGGGATCACGGTGAGAAGAGGGCGCCCCCACGCGGCGGGGCGCCCTCGCCATGCTGTATGGACGATGAGGCGGACGGTCTAACGCCTCCGGGAAGTTGCGGCCCGCGCGCCGCCGCGCTCTGTGGACCCCTCCGTTGACGGGGCTCCGGCGCTCTGCTGAGCGGACGGACCGGGCAACCCGTGCGCGAACTCCATCCCGGAGGCTTCCCACGCCGACTTCCGGCTTCGGGACACCTGCGTCGCGTCGATGGCCATGGCCAGGTAGGCGGCGGCGTCCGCATGCTTGCCCTGCTGGCGGTACAGCAGCCCCAGCGTCTCCGCGGCCTCCGCCAGCTCCGGCAGGTGGTGGCTGCGCGTGAAGACCTCGATGGCGTCCCGGAACAGACGGACCGCTTCCTCGCGCCCGCCAGAGGCCTCCAGCACCCTGGCCAGCACGACCTTGGCCCGTCCGTGCTCGCCGGGATCGCCCAGCTCCACGGCAGCCTGCACGGCCAGCTCTGCGAAACGGCGTGCCTCCGCGAGATCGCGGCACAGGAAGTGGGCGCGGGCCAGCTCGGTGAGGCAGTAGGCGCGGCTCATCCGGTCGCCGAGTTGCGTCGCGACCTTCAGGCTGCGCTCCAGCGGCTCGATCGCCTCTCGGGGCTTACCCTGCTTGATCAAGATAATCGCCATGTCCTTGTACACGCGCCCGAGGTTCCAGAGATCCTCCGCGCGCTCCAGCAGGCCCCGGGCCTGCTCATGGTAGCGCAGCGCCTGCGGGAAGTTCTCCAGCCGGGCGTGGACCCATCCGATGCCCCACAGGGCGAGCCCGAGTTCGCTCTCCTTGCGGGCCGTTTCCGCCAGTTCGACGGCCTCGGCGTAAGACGCCAGGGCGTCGTCGTAGTGGCCCATGTAGACCTGGGTCGTGCCGAGGCTGTACAGGGCGGAGATGATGGTCGTGGCGTCGCGGTAGCGGTCCTGCCGCGCGGTCTCGATGGCGGATTCGAACATGGTCCGCGCTTCGGGAAGGCGGCGCTGCCACAGCTCCGTGCGGCCCAGCAGGTAGAGGGCCGATGCGCGCTGGCCGGCGTGGCCGAGCCGGGTCGCCTCCTCCAGAGCGAGCCTGAGAGTCTCTCCCGCGGCGCCGAAATTGCGTTCCTCAATGTGGGCGGCGCCTTCCACGAGGCGCGCCTCCACCAGATGCAGGGGACGCGGGGCCGCCAGGTGTATCCCGGCCGCCATGAGGGTCAGGGCATTCCCGGGCCGGCGCTGACGGATCTCCTCCTTCGCCAGGGCCAGCAGACCCTCGAGCGTGCCGATGGCGAGGTCCTCTTCCTCACCCAGCAGGCCCAGCAGGGAGGTGCCGAGTCGCCCGGCGAGATACTTCAGGGTATGCAGGGACGGATGCGCTCTGCCGCTTTCGAGGAGGCTGATGAAGCTCTTGGTGAGCTTCCCACCTCCCAACTCGGCCTGGGTCATCTCCCTGGCCAGCCGCAGGGTGCGGATCCGCTCGCCGAGGCGGTGCGCGGCGGTGCCCTCGAGTCGTGCCTCTGCCGTGTCCTTCCACCTGGCTCGTGCCATGGTCGGCATCCTCTCGCACGGTGCGCCGGGACTGGCGCACGCAATTTAATAGAATGATACCACGGAACGAGCATAGGGCGCAATATTGTAAAACTCGGCCCCTCAGGCGGGCACGCGGTGGGGACAGCCGCCTGCTGTGAGGCCCGCGTTACGCCGCGGCGGGACCACGTCCGAACCAGCCGCCGGGGCCACCGTCGCCGGCCATCGCCGGACCGCGGTTGAACCACCCACCGGGACCACCGTCGCCGGCCATCGCCGGACCGCGAGTGAACCACCCACCAGG